>NZ_JAUBTB010000061.1:0-47821 GCF_036704965.1 Microcoleus sp. F10-B2
GATTTTTGGCTGGCATACACTATAACTAATGATTGCTTATTTTTTTATATTATACAATCTAGCTGCGTCTCAGCTTAATCTTCCAGGATCGGTTCTGCTTCGTCATAATCTAGGCCGTCTAGTTGGCGGATGTTAAAAGGTTGATCTGACATAGTTGAAAATTTTTTAATTTAATTGACCTTAGCTCTAAGGTTAGTACAATTTTTGCCTATCTATTAATTCTTTAGAATCTTATTATATTTATTTGAAAATCTCTGTTCGCAGGTATATTTGACTAGCACCGATCGCCCGTGACTATTTAAACCAAGCTAGCATTGTATAGGGCGATCGCCCATCTCCGCAAAAGAGCGATCGCCCTTTCATCATCCATCTACAAAATCTTCTCATAATAACGTTGAATCTGATCGGCAAAAACCGGAACTTCTTCCCTCAACCTGACAAGTAATTCATCAACAGTCAGCGGTGGATTTTTCAAATCCTCAGCTTGCTGCGAAACCAAATTAGCCATCAAATCCGGTGCAACCTCATAAAGTCGATTCAGAAAAACATCAGGGTGCAGCGCCACAAGACCCCAAGAATTGAGAGAATCTGGGGGAAAATCTCGGAGGTTAGACGTAACAATAACTTGAGCTTTCGCAATTACCGCAGCCGCCGCGACATGGCGCCCGGATCGTTAGTCATCTGCTGAATCAAATCCTCCGGGACTTCAACCATTGCATTGGGAAAAGCTTCCTTAAGTGCAGCCTCGAAACGCGCAGCCTTCTGACTCGTCATCCTTCCAGTATTAACAAGATTGCGAGTTGCACCCGCTAAAATTTCTTGCGACCAATACAGATCGTACAGCCCATCTTCGGCAGCACGAAATAGCGTGTCGCGCAAGTACATAGGAAAAATCACGCAGGAATCCAAGACAACAGGATAGGGAGTCAGCCTGCTAGCTGTATACTCTATTCTCATTGAGTTCCTCTTCTTGGCTCAACTCAGCTAATTCTCTCAAAATCTCGCGGCGTTTCACAGTGCGCTGGTTTTTATAGGCCATTAAATCAGCTAAAAAAATCCGCCGTTCCGAGCCTACCTTCACATACTTAATTGCCCCTTCTGCCAACAATTTTAGCAGAAAGGGTTGCGATACATTCAACAAAATAGCAGCTTCTTCAACGGTCATATCTTGTTCGACAGGCACTAAAGACACGGCTCGACCAGCAGCCATTAAATGTGCAGCTTGACGCAATAATTGATAGAGAGATTCAGGAAGTGCGATCGCCTCGCGGCCAACTTGCACAAGATTCACTTTTAATGTCTCAGAATCACCATTTTCTATCTCGTTCTCTAGCACTTTATCCAACAATTTAATAACTTCTGTTTCTTCCTCTGTGGGAAAAACAGGATCTAGGAGTATTTTTTGTCGGTTCATGGGTATGCTTCATAAATTGGTTTAATGCTATTATAGTATCAACTCAAGCTTGTAGCCAATGTGCTACACTCAGTATACACTCAAGACTCACAGGGAAAATAATAAACTATTATGCAATTAGAAGATTACTTTGAATTTTTAACACCAGAAGATATCCGCATCAAAGGAACTCGCGTAGGTATCGAACACGTTCTCTACGAATACATCTACCGCAACCAAACTCCAGAAGCCATAGCTCAAAAATTTCAGACAGTGACTATGGCTCAAGTTTACGCTACGATTTTGTACTATCTGGAAAATCAAAAAACTGTAGGTAAATATGTAGGAGATTGGTTAGAATATTGCCTGAAAGCTGAAGCTGAGTACGATCGCAATCCATCACCATTTGTCTTGAAAATGCGTCAGCTTAGGGAACAAAAAAATAAATCGCAACAATTAAATCGAATTTATTAGTTATCGTTATTTAATGCTATTATAATATCAAATCAAAGTTGTAATAAATTGCCTTTTGTTACCATGCAACCCGATAACAGTGATAGCAGTGAATCTACCAGCGAGCCGCCACGCAAAAGATGCGAATATAGTGGAGAATTCTTGTCTCCAGATCCTACGAGTAACTTTAAAATTTGTGCTTATAAATGCAAGGGTTACGCAGCTTTAGCAACATTCCCTTGGCCAAAAGATCGCCCCTGTCCTCAATCTTTTGACGAAAACTTTCCAGGGCCGTAAAAGTTCACATAAAAAACGGAGAACCAAAATGTCAGACTTAGAAAAAGGTCTAGCCGCTTTTAATAACGAAGATTATACCCAAGCCTTTACCTTGTTAAAACCACTAGCAGAACAAGGAAATGCTGCATCCCAGTGCATAATTGCCAGTATGTACCATTTAGGATTAGGTCGAGAAAAGATGATATTAGAAGCAATTAAATGGTACATCAAATCCGCTGAGCAAGGCTATGGTGTTGCCTCAAACAACTTAGCAGGAATTTATCTTTGCGGTGCTGATGGTGTAGCAGCCGATCGCACTGAAGCAGAAAAATGGTTTCAAAAAGCCAGAGAACAAGGATTTTCACATACACCGATTTCCAGTGAATATGTGAACCAAGCTAGCATTGCATAAAACAACGCCAAAACAAACCCAAAACAAAAACCCGGTTTCTCCAAGAAACCGGGTTTAATCGTCAGCGTTAATCCGCCTTCATCAGCGGTTGCAAAATCCTACAACTGCTTCACCTCAGAAACCAATTTGGCAACCACATCCTTAGCGCTGCCAAACAACATCATCGTCTTATCCTTGTAAAACAACTCATTATCTACACCGGAAAAACCAGCACTCATCCCGCGCTTAATCACGATCGTATGCTTGGCCTTATCAACCTCCAAAATCGGCATCCCGTAAATCGGGCTCGCCGTATCGTGACGCGCCGCCGGATTCACTACATCGTTAGCCCCGATTACCAAAGCCACATCAGTTTCGTCAAACTGCGGATTGATGTCGTCCATATCGTACAACTGCGGATAAGGCACGTTTGCTTCCGCCAACAGCACATTCATGTGCCCCGGCATCCGCCCAGCCACCGGGTGAATCGCGTATTTCACGTCAACACCCATTTTTTCCAAACCGTCGGCTAACTCGCGTACCGAATGCTGGGCTTGCGCTACAGCCATTCCGTAACCGGGAATAATTACCACCGATCGCGCATAACCCAACATCATCGCACTTTCTTCGAGATTGATGCTGCGAACAGTTTTGTCGATCGCACCAGCAGCCCCAGCAGCAGCCCCAGCACTACCGCCACCGCTACCAAAGGCGCTAAACAGCACGCTAGAAAGCGATCGATTCATCGCCTTGCACATGATTTGCGTCAAAATAATCCCCGACGCGCCCACCAATGCACCGGCGATAATCAGCATATTGTTCATCAAAATGAACCCAGCCACACTCGCAGCAATCCCCGAATAAGAGTTAAGCAGCGACACTACCACCGGCATATCGCCGCCGCCAATCGGTAGCACAAACATGATGCCCAGAATATTGGAAATCGCCACCAAACCGAGGAATACCGGCACATTTTCGGGATTCGTCAGCATATAACCGCTGCCGGCTAAAAGTGCGATCGCCAGCATGGCATTAAACGGCTGTTGCAGCGGAAACGTCATAGGCGCACCCGGCAGCAATTCTTGCAGTTTTGCAAACGCCACAAGGCTACCAGTGAAAGTAATTCCGCCAATGAGCACACCCAAAAGGATCGTGATTGTCGCGTCTGGAGTTGGCGATTGGGGGATGCTGAGATAGCGCCAGAATTCGCCCACAGCAACGAGTGCAGAAGCCGCGCCCCCGAAACCGTTAAGCAAACCCACCATCTGCGGCATATCCGTCATCGCCACGGTATTCGCCATAATCGTTCCCAAAATGGAACCGACGATAATGCCGACAGCAATCAATTCGTAGCTGACTACTTGCTTTTCCAGCAACGTACCGACGATCGCAATTAACATCCCGATCGCAGCTAACACATTTCCTTGACGCGCGGTTGCAGGGGAACCCAACTGTTTCAAACCGACAATAAACAAAGATGCGGCAACTAAATAAGCTAGTTGAATGCCACTGGGCAGAAAATCGCTCACGCTTTAACCTCTTTTTTCTTGAACATTTGCAGCATTCGATCGGTTACTAAGAAACCGCCGACTACGTTAATTGTGGCCAGGGCGATCGCGATCGTCCCCAAAATCGAAGTAACAGTCACATTGCCTTGGCCTGAAATCAGAATTGCACCTAAAACCGCAATTCCCGAAATCGCATTGGAACCCGACATCAAAGGTGTGTGCAGCGTCGGCGGGACTTTATTAATTACTTCAAATCCCACAAACGACGCTAGAGTAAACACCACTAAACCTGCAATCAATCCTTCTGCCATGACAATTGGTAATTGGTAATTGGAAATAACTCTTTCCCGGTTTCGTCCCCCAGTCCGCCAGGGAATGAATTCCCTGGCTCAAAGCCAAAGTCCTCTGAAGAGGACTAATAGACATCTCCAATAATTCTTGTGGAACCGGCCGGAAAGCCTGTTCAAAAAAGCCTTTTTTGGAGATATTTAATCAGTTCTTCAGTCCTCATAGCGAGGACTTAAGCTTTGAGGCAGGGGTTTCAACCCTTTCCGGACATTGCCTTGTAACGAGAGAATCTAACTGACGGCTGAAGCCTCAGCCGTCAAAGCAGCCCGCACCCGGTCGTTGCTAATTTCGCCATCGCGGGCAACGCAAGCACCGGCAATGATATCGTCTTCAAAATTCAAATTGAGCTCCTTATCTTTCAGCATCAACTGAACTAAAGCCGAGATATTCTTCGAGTAAGTTTCGCTAGCGTGTATCGGCATCGACGAGGGCAAATTAATTGGACCGATCACATTCACGCCGTTCCATTCAACATCTTTCCCCGCTTCAGAACACTCGCAATTGCCGCCTTGTTCGGCCGCGAGGTCAACAATTACCGATCCCGGTTTCATTTGAGAAACCATTTCTCTAGTAACTAAAATAGGTGCTTTTCTGCCGGGAACTTGAGCAGTTGTAATCACTGCATCGGAAGCGCTGACGTGTTGGGTGAGCACTTGGCGGCTGTATTCTTTAGCCGCTTCCGATAATTCTTTTGCATAGCCCCCTGCTGCTACTGTTTCTTCCTTGAGTTCGACATCAAGAAATTTAGCGCCCAAGCTTTGCACTTGTTCTTTTGTTTCCGGGCGGATGTCAAATGCTTCCACAACAGCGCCCAAACGGCGCGCAGTGGCGATCGCCTGCAAGCCAGCAACGCCCACACCCATTACCAAGACTTTCGCGGGGCGAATCGTACCCGCCGCCGTTGTCAGCATCGGAAAATACTTCGGCAAAGCAGCGGCTGCGATCAGTACCGCTTTGTAACCGGCGACGTTAGCCTGAGATGACAGCGCATCCATGCTTTGAGCTCGGCTGGTGCGCGGGATCATTTCCATGCTGAATGCCGTTACTTTGCGATCGGCCAAACGCTGCACTAAAGCCGGATTTCCCAGAGGATTCAAAAATCCGATGAAAACACCTCCTTCCCGGAGTTGATGAACTTCTGATTCTTGCAATTCCCCGATTTTCACGACGACATCGGCTTCGCCCCACAGCCTAGCGGTATCGGCGATAACCTGAGCTCCCGCTTCTTCGTAAGCAAGATCCGAGAAAAAGGATTTTGCCCCCGCACCGGCTTCCAGCCAAACTTCGACGCCTTGTTTGACTAATCGGGCTACAGCGTCGGGTACTAAAGCCACCCGGCGTTCCCCTGCTTCTATTTCTTTTGCGATCGCTAATTTCATACACTCTCCTTATTTAAGCTTTCCCAGGACGGTTGAAACCGCGCCTACACAGACATGGCGTTTGAAACCTCGTCTACACGAGACTTTACCTGCCTCGGCAAGTTTCTTGAAGTGCGATTTTGAATCGCCCGATGCCTTGCTTTACATGGGAGTCGCCGTTGCCCTAAAGTTCTCTCGTTGATACTAAAGCCGATCGCCCAAATTCGACCCGTATCTTTAACTTATCTTATACATTCAAATTCGCTAAATTGTTAAGTTTGCAGCCGATTATGATATAATATTCTGTCTGCTATTTCTGTAGTTTGAATGTCAGTTATCAGTATTACGCAAAATTACGCAAAAAATAATTGACGATCGAGCAATTGGTTCCGAGGTTCCCAGATTCAGCGTTTCGCAGACTTAGGATGGAGGCACAGAAAAGCCTCGGGTTCTAACCAGCCCCCAGATTCATTCTCAAAGCAGACGGGAGTAAATCTAAAATCTAAAATCTAAAATCTAAAATCTAAAATCGGCTCGCCCTCATCAAATTGCTGAGACATTCGATATATTGTAGGCACGATCGCAAATTTCGGGGGATCGATATTTAAGGTTCACCAAGAGTTTAATTAGAGGAGTTGTTATGCGACGATTATTTTCAGCACTAGCGGTTACAGGTTGCTTGGTGGCTGGCTTGCCCGCCATCAGTTTAGCCCAAGGAATGCCTGGATTCACGATTTTCGGAGGCCCCGAGCGCGCCAATCAGTTAAACTATCGCTTGGATTACGGCAAAGCGGGGATGAGCGGCGATAGATATCGGCTGCGAATTCCTTCCAAGAAAGTAAGTTTGGCGATCGCCCAACTCAACATTTCCTATCCAGACTACTACAAAGGCGAATTCGACCAAAAAGACATTAAAGTGCGCGTCAAAGATAAAACAATAGAATTGCAAGAAGTAATCTGGGACAAAGAAAATCGTTTCATAGAAATTTATCCCAAAGATCCAATTGCCGCCGGCAACAATGTTGAGGTTGTACTCTCCAACGTCAGAAACCCATCTCCCGGCGGAATGTACCATTTCAACGTCCGCATCCGCACCCCTGGGGACGTTCCTTTGCTGCGTTACCTGGGTACTTGGCTGTTGAGCATTGATTAGAAACAGCGGCATCAGGTTGCGAGAATAAAATGCTCGTTTCCTGGTTTTGGAGAACCGAAAATAGAACCTCCGGCTCATATAGCAATCCTAAACGATCGGTAAAATGAGTTTAGGGACAATCCCGCCGTACCATTTGTGTCAACTTAGGATTGAAACCCATAATAAATGTCGTTTGTAGTCGAGTCTATATCTCCCTAAATCCCCCTTAAGAAGGAGGACGAAATATCGCAATCTTATCCCCCCTTATTAAGGGGGGCTAGGGGTATCTCGCAGTTCGATACAAACAAGAGAAACAGAGGGTTTTAGTCTTAATTTGACACCAAGGCGGCGGGGAAACTACCCCTAAAAAATATTGACAAATCCAATAGGATTGCTCTAGCCGTACTCTTGCATGAATCTACTAGCAAAAATCAAAACAATAAAACTTCCTCCAGCGCTGCGATCGAGAAATTATCGCCTGTTTTTTGCAGGACAAGGCATCTCGCTGATTGGCAATTGGATGACGCAAGTCGCTACTGTTTGGCTTGTCTACAATTTGAGCGATTCACCTTGGATGCTCGGCGTGGTGGGATTTACAAGTCAAATCCCCACATTAATTTTACTGCCTTTTGCAGGAGTTTTAATCGATCGCTGGAACCGCCACCGAGTCATTATTGCCACTCAAATATTAGCGATGGTTCAATCCTTAGCGCTAGCATTTTTAGCGCTAACAGGAGTCGTTAACATTTGGCAGATCCTGGTACTGAGTTTCTTTCAAGGCGCCATTAATGCCTTTGACGCGCCGGCACGGCAAGCTTTTGTGCCGGAACTTGTAGAAAAGAAAGAAGATTTAGCAAATGCGATCGCCATTAATGCTTCGATGTTCAACGCAGCCAGACTAATCGGCCCAGCAATGGCAGGTTTGCTGATAGCGACAGTCGGACCAAGTTATTGTTTTCTCATTGACGGACTCAGCTACATTGCTGTAATTGCAGGCTTATTAGCGATGCAGATCAAACCCCGTAAAATTGCAGCAACTAATACCAAACCCTTACAAAGATTAAAAGAAGGATTCGTTTATGCCTTCGGGTTTCCCCCGATTCGAGCAATTTTACTGCTATTATCATTAGTCAGTTTTGCCGGAATGTCGCACACAGTTTTAGTCCCAATTTTTGCCACCAAAATCCTGCACGGCGACGCCCAAACTCTGGGCTTTTTGATGGCTGCTTCGGGAGTCGGAGCCTTTGGGGGGGCGATTTATTTGATTTCGCGCAAAACTGTAGTTGGCCTCGGCAAATGGATTGCGATTTCACCTGCAATTATGGGATTCGGACTGATAGGTTTTGGTTTGTCCCGCGTCTTGTGGCTGTCATTAATCATGATGTTGTTCGTTGGCTTTGGTTTCATTTTGCAATTTGCAGGAGGAAACACATTTTTGCAAACAATCGTTGAAGACGACAAACGCGGAAGAGTGATGAGCATATACACCATGGCATTTTTTGGAGTGACACCCTTTGGGAATTTAGTTGCCGGAGGATTGGCAAATTATATCGGCTCTCCCAATACAGTCATCATTGGAGGTATACTTTGTGTTTTAGGCTCCATAGTTTTTACCAAACAGTTGCCAGCTTTAAAAAACTTAGTCCGACCACTGTATCAAAAAATGGGTTTAATTCCGCACTAGCGATTTAGCGGATCAGCAAAAATGCCAACATTAAACAACATTCCCAAAGCTAATATCTGACTGTAACTCTAGCAATCCTCAACTATATGTAAAATTCTCTCTTCTCTTTCTCTGCGCCCTCTGCGCCCTCTGCGGTTAAAACATCCAAATTAATTACCCAACCAGAGGTTAAACCAATGGCAAATACAACTGCAATACCACAGCAGAGCGATCGCGTTCCCTTAAAAACCTGGATCGGCGTCATGGGAACAATACTCGGCGCTTTCATGGCAGTTTTGGACATCCAAATCACTAACGCATCTCTCAAAGATATTCAAGCAGCTTTAGGCGCAACCTTAGAAGAAGGTTCTTGGATTTCCACCGCCTATTTAGTCGCAGAAATTGTAGTAATTCCGATTACGGGTTGGCTGTCGCAGGTGTTTTCTGTCCGTCGCTACATTTTGGTAAATGCCGCTTTCTTTGTATTCTTTTCCATGTGCTGCGCTTGGGCGTGGAATTTGAATTCAATGATTGTATTTCGGGCTTTGCAGGGATTGACGGGCGGCATTTTAATTCCGATGTCTTTTACATTTTTGATGACAAATTTACCGCCCAAAAAACTGCCTGTCGGCATGGCACTGTTTGCACTGACAGCTACTTTTGCACCATCCATCGGACCGACATTGGGAGGGTGGCTGACTGAGAATTACGGCTGGCAATATGTCTTTTATCTCAATTTGGTTCCAGGGCTGCTGCTGCTAGCTGCTGTGTGGTACGCAGTTGACCCTAAGCCGATGCAATTGTCACTGCTAAAAGGGGGTGACTGGTGGGGAATTGTCTCGATGGCGATCGGCTTGGGTTCCCTGCAAGTTGTGTTAGAAGAAGGCAGCCGCAAGGACTGGTTGAGTTCGAATTTTATTGTGCGTTTAAGCATAATTGCAGCAATATTTCTCAGCGCTTTTTTCTGGATTGAATTAACTCGAAAACAACCGTTTATTAACTTGCGATTGCTGACTCGCCGCAATTTCGGCTTAGCAAGTATTGTGAATATTTCCTTGGGGGTGGGATTGTACGGTTCGGTGTACATTTTGCCGCTGTATTTAGGTCAGATTCAGCAGTACAATGCCATGCAAATTGGCGAGGTGATTATGTGGGGTGGGGTGCCGCAGTTATTCATCGTGCCGATGGTGCCGAAATTGATGCAGCGAATCGATATGCGACTGATGATTGGTATCGGTGTGAGTTTGTTTGCGGTGAGTTGTTTTATGAATGCCAGCATGACTCACGATACGGGTATCGATCAGTTGCGTTGGTCGCAATTAGTCCGGGCTATGGGGCAGCCTTTAATTATGGTGCCGCTGTCAACTATTGCGACTGCTGGTATGGAGAAACACGAGGCTGGTTCGGCTTCGGGTTTGTTTAATATGATGCGAAATATGGGAGGTTCGATGGGGATTGCGGCGTTAGGAACTTTGGTGACGCAACGCGAGCAATTTCACTCGAATAGATTGGGGGAATCTGTTTCTTTGTACAATCCGGCAACGCAGGAGCGAATTAATCAAATGACTCAGTATTTTGTGAGTCGCGGTGCAGATTTAAGCGTGGCAAAAGACCAGGCAATTAAGGCAATTGATAATATTGTCCGCCGTGAAGCTTATGTAATGGCTTTTAATGATTGTTTTTATTTTGTGGGAATTGCTTTGCTGTTAAGCGGGATTGCTATTTTGGGTTTTAAAAAGGCGAAAGCGGGTGCGGGTGCTGGGGGAGCTCATTGATTCTGTATGGCGCGGAGTGCGCTGCATCTTTGGGGCGGGCAGGATGCCCACCCACAAGAATTTTAAGAGTTTTCAAAATGCCAACTAAATGTTTTTTAGCTTATTCACCATTCTTGTTGGGCTTCTGCTTCTGCTTGAATTAAATTTTGCCGCAGTTGCACCCAATTTATTTGATGGGAGGGCAAGTCTTCGATGAGCTTTCCGCGCTGTAAATGCAGAATTTGCGTGCTAAATTGCTCGGCTAATTCTAATTGATGGTTTACCATTACAATTGTGGTTTCGCCGTTTGTTAGCTGTATCAATACTTGCAAAAGGTGGGCGGCTTTTCCTGCGTCTAGGGCGGATGTGGGCTCGTCTAAAAGCAAGATTTTTGGTTGCAGGATGATGCCGCGGGCGATCGCCACGAGCTGTTTTTGGCCTGTGGAAAGCTGCAATTCGGTGCGATCGAGCCATTCTTGGGGTATGTGCAGTTGTTCGATCGCCCCGTTAATTCTCTGAGCAATGTTTGATGCAGTCACGCCCCGCAGCTTCAAAGGATAAGCCAATGCTTCTCGCACCGACATTCCCAAAAGCTTGGATTCTTGCAGGATGAGGGTGATTTGTTTGCGGAGTTCGATCGCAGGTATTTGGCGATATTCTGTATTTTCCAGATAAATCGAGCCGCTGGTGGGACTGCTGAGCCGATTTAGCAGTCGCAACAGCGTTGTTTTGCCGGCACCTGAAGGGCCAACAATTGCCACGCGAGATCCCTTGTGTACCTGAAACGAGATATTTTCCAATAAGTAGCTTGAGGCGATCGGTGTTTTCAAGCTTACACTGTCAATTCGCAGTTGAGGATTTGTTTCTGTAAGATAAGATGAATTAGGATTTTCTGAATAATTAGGCATTCATATTAAGTCCGCTAGCGTGTCTTCATAAACCCAGTTTCTGTATTTGTAGGGTGCGCGCTGCGCACCTTACGCATACATACCACCTCGAAGATTTTGGTGGGCTTGATTCCTAATTAAACAAACCGAGTATTTTAGGCAATCAAGCGTAATTATTGTCAAACTTTTACAGCTTTTTCTAAAGGAAAACCCAGCTTTTCGCGCTGTTCCAAATAAAGCTGAGCAACTCGCCGCGCCAAATTGCGAATTTTGGTAATGTAGCGGGTTCTTTCCGTTACCGAAATCACGCCTCTAGCGTCGAGCAAATTGAAAGTGTGAGAACATTTTAGCACATAATCAAGACTAGGCAAAACCAATCCTTTTTTTGTCAATTGTTCGGCTTCTTGCTCGTACAATCCAAATAGAGTAAACAGCAACTCTGGATTAGAAGCTTCAAAGTTATAAGTACACTGTTCTATTTCTCCTTGCAGGTGAACCTCGCCGTAAGTGATGCCATCTTTCCACTGAATTTTCGTCATCGCATCGACTTCTTGGAGATACATTGCGAGGCGTTCTAGTCCGTAGGTAATTTCAATGGAAACGGGGCGACAGTCTATGCTACCGCACTGTTGAAAGTAGGTAAATTGGGTAATTTCCATGCCATCGAGCCAGACTTCCCAGCCGACGCCCCAAGCTCCGAGGGTGGGCGATTCCCAGTTGTCTTCTACGAAACGAATGTCGTGGTCTTCTGGGCTAATTCCTAATGCTCTGAGGGAGTCTAAATAGATGTCTTGGATATTGGGAGGAGAGGGTTTAATTAAAACTTGATATTGATAGTAATGTTGGAAGCGGTTGGGATTTTCGCCGTAGCGTCCGTCTGTGGGGCGGCGACAGGGTTCGATGTAGGCGACTGACCAAGGTTCGGGGCCGATTGCTCTGAGAAAGGTGTGGGGATTCATGGTTCCTGCACCTTTTTCTGTGTCGTAGGATTGGGCGATCAGGCAGCCTCGATCGCTCCAGAATTTGTTTAAGGTGGCAATGACTGATTGAAAATTCACTGGTTTAAATATGGTTAGCGAGTGTCTAAGCTTATTTAAGCATATACTTGCATGGTGATATACCGAATTTTTTTCAAGATTTAGCTGAAGAAACAGAAAGCCTATTTCCGGTAGTTGTGTTATGTTAATCTTTAGGGAGCTCTACAGATAGACCGCAAAATTTCGATCGGTACAGATAATGAGATAAAAAGATGACTGAACTATTTAATCAAGGCTATGCGTTGCTCGTTGGTGTTGGGGAGTGTGCTTATCAGCCCTTGTCTCTGCCTGTGACGGTTAAAGATACCCAAGCAATTTATGCGGCGCTGATCGATCCTGAGTTATGCGCCTATCCTAATGATGGGGAGCATATCCGGGTGCTGAATAATAAGGAGGCTACCCGCAGTAGGATTTTAGATGGCTTGAAGTGGTTGAAAGAGAAGGCAGAAATAGAACCAGAGGCTACTATATTTGTGTACTATTCAGGTCATGGCTGGTTCAAGAAGGATGACAATAGCTTTTATCTGATACAACATGACGTTAAAATTGGGAAACTAGAGGATACTGCGCTATCAGGGAAAGCCTTTACAGAAGCATTACGAGAAATTCAGGCCCAACGCTTGCTCGTTGTCATTGATAGCTGTCATGCAGCAGGAATGGCAACGTCTAAAGATGTAGAGGAAGCTGATGCGGAATTGTTGAATAAGTTTGACGATTTTCAGCGTATTGCACCATCTAAAGGGTTAATTGATACCTTAAAACAAGGTAAGGGAAGGGTTGTATTTACTTCGTCTGAAGGCGATCAAAAGTCATGGATTAAAAAAGATAAATCCATGAGTATTTATACATTTCATTTTTTGGAAGCCTTACAAGGTGCAGCAAATAAACCGGGCGATAGAGAGGTAAAAGTATCTAATTTGATGAATCATCTGAGCAAAGCTGTGCCTGAGACTGCACGTAAGTTGTATGGAGCCGAGCAAACGCCTCACTTCGACATGGATGCAGGCGATTTTATTATTGCCAACCTTCGCGGAGGTAAGGGGTTGCCGAATAAAGGATGGGACCAAGTTAAGCCCGAAGCGACTGAGAAGAACGATCGAATTGTCAAGAATATTCAGCAACGTGGGAAATCTAATATCATTATTGAGAAAGTTAGTGATGTCAAAAATTTTCACATCGGTAATGTCAATCACAAAAGCTAACTTCTAAAGCGTAAAGCAGAATCAGTAATGGAAATTCCTGAAGACAAACTCAAGCAAATTGCAAATCGGCTGGAACAGAGAGAACAAACCGATGAGGATATTACCGTTTTGTGCCAATGGCTTCGGGCTAGCAATCACCAGCTATCGCTCCAAGTCGGTGAGTACAATGTCTATATTGGTGAAGGACAGAATATTCACATTGGCCATCGCACTTATAACCAATGGGATAAACAAGCTGTACAAGCTCTGATGCAATCGGTTGAAGGGAATCAACAAGCTATTAAAGACTTACTTAAAGAACTGCAAAAACCTAAATCTAAAAAACAACGTTCGCCTGCGGAAGAAAACTTACGGAAACAGGTGGGAGGCAGCATTGGAGAACGTCTAAAAGAATTACCGTATAAAGTTAAGTTAATCAACCTAGACAAGCAATGCCAGCAATATCTAGTAAAACACCCTGACAATGTAGAACTCAACAGTGAGTATCAAAGAAAAATACGGGAGGATGGGAACATCTTGAATATATTCGATGATGCACAAGGGCAACTTCTAATTTTAGGTGAACCAGGATCGGGAAAAACAACAACAATGCTTGTGCTAGCAGAAGCATTGCTTGAACGAGCAGAGAAGCAAAGCGATGCTCCTATTCCGGTTTTACTGAAACTTTCATCTTTTAAAAAAGAGGAAAAAAACCTATTTAATTGGTTGTTGGAAGAGTTGAGGAAACAGTATTCTTGCGGACTAGATAAAAACATTATAAATAAAAAAGTTATCAAGGAATTATTGAAAGGTAAGAAGCTTTTGTTAATGCTGGATGCTCTCGATGAATTAGAAGAGAATAATCGAAAATATTGTGTAGAAGCCCTCAATCAGCTATTAAGAAATCGCGAATACGTAGTATGCAGCCGTCGGCAGGAATATGAAATTTTAGAATTTCAACTAGAAATGAATAGAGCAATTTGCTTACAAGCTCTCAGCGAGGCACAAATTCAAGAATATTTAAGAGACAGGCAACGCGAAGAATTTTGGCAAACTCTAAAAGACCAAAAGGAATTACTAAATGTACTGAAACGACCACTTTTTCTTAAAATAGCATGTGATGGCATGCAAGAAATATCTATTAATGATTGGAAGAATTTCACTTCTTTGGAGGAGCGTCAACTATACTTGTCAAGAGCTTATATCCGATGGTGTTTAAGAAAAGAAGGTAAAGACTCGAAACTAGAAAAAATACGCTGGCTTATATGGCTTGCTCAGCAATTGCAGAACCACGGTCAAACCGAATTTTTTATTGAAAGGATGCAACCTTCTTGGCTACCTCCTGCAACTCTGAAGTGGTATGTTTTACTCGTTCGACTAAGCATAATTTTAATTTTATTACTACTTCTCATGGGAGGCATTTATATCGATTATATCGATAGTAATTTCAATAGTTTAAAGATTGTTAGGTATAGTATATATATTATTGGGAGTTTGGTCACAGCAGTATCAGCTAGTTTACACCAAAAGATAAATCTTTTTGAAGACAACATAGTAAATGCTATATTTGGCAAGCACAACATAAATTTAAGTAATTTCCCTCCAACCATTGTATTTGTTATTTTATTTGCTGTTGGATTAGTGATATTTTTGAGTTTAAGCACTATTCCACATTATGTGGTTAAATTAATCTGTATTATTCTATTTTGTGGTTTATTAATGGTTGGGATGGCTCGCCTAAATGGGCATGAATTACAACAAAAAACTCGTCCCAATCAAGGAATTAGGAATTCAGCTATAAATGCAGGTTGTGTAGCGATACCTATAGCTATTACTGTCGCCACTGGTCTTTCTATTAAGTTTCCTTTCAAGTTGTTTAATTTACAATTTCTATCCAGTCTATTGATGATTGGTCTACCTGCCGGATTAATATGTGCCCTTTTATATGGGGGTTTAACCTGTATTCAGCATTTCATACTACGTTTGATTCTTCGGTGTCATGGGCATCCGTGGAACTATGCCAAATTTCTGGACAATGCTGTAGAAATAAAATTGCTCCGGCGAGTTGGTGGTCGCTATGAGTTTATTCACTCCTTATTAAAAGAGTGCTTTGCTATACTCCCCGATATGTAGAAAATTAAATATAAAATTTTGCAATATGTGGGTAATATAGGTTTACAGCTTGTAAAATATTGCTTAAGATAAAAACAACCAGGTGTGCTGCTTTTATAACGTAGATTAAGCGAAAAGTGAGGTAAAGATGAAACTTAAGCACTATTTAGGCGCACTTTTGATGGCAGGCTCTGTGGTAGCTATCTCCTTTCCTGCAGATGCGAACCCTGGGATACGGTTCTCTCAACGGTTCTCTAAACGGTACGCTGCACCGCTTGTTAAGCGGTACGCTGCACCCCTTGTTAAGCGGTACGCTGCACCGCTTGATAAAATTACTATAATTAAGCCTAATCTTAACAGAAGAATTGGTTTGATTTCCCCAGATCAAGCAAAACTAATAATCGACGATATCATCATCCGCTCGGAAGTTCTACTGAGGATATCCACGCCAGACATTACCTCTGAGTCACCACAATTAGCAATTCCTCCTTCTGTAGTAGCCAGTCCTCCTTCTGTAGTACCAACACAACCAACGGGAAGTGAACAGGAGGCGTTCATGCAAGATATAATACACCGACCAGGAATCGTAGTAGGGGGAGCAATAATAATGGTTTCTAGTGGAGTTGGGCATCTCAATTCACCAAATGGAAATAGTGAAAGGACACCGACCCCATCATCGCTCAAGCAAAAAATGATCCCAATAATGATAGAATTACACAAGGGAGATAGTAAAAGGATTAGTGAAAGGATACCGATCCGATTACCGTTCAAGCAAACAATTGTAGAAATTATACTCCTTCTCATCTAAGTGAGGTACAGAAAAAGCCTCGAAAATCCTCTCATTCACATAATAGGGTGCACCTCATGTTTGTGAGAACCGCTATAGCGATCGCCTCTGCGAAAAAAATCAACAGGGCGATCGTTTCCCCAAAGCCCTATAGCGATATCGCAATTTCAGCAGATTGATTTTCCCCATTACGAGGACAAAGATGTAAGGTAATTTCCGTATCGAGTCGCTTCAGGAAAATCAGTAGCTTGCCCTCGCTGAACCGTTGAAACTCTCCGTTCATTAAATGAGATACTTCTGGCTGTGGAATGCCAAGAAGTTGACTAACTTCGCGTTGTTTCAAGTTGCGTTGTTTCAGGAGATGGATTACTTGAATTCCTATTTTGCCTCGCATAAAAAGTTCATCTGCATCCTTCAGACCGAGGTCAGCGAATACGTTGCCACTGCTTTCTTCAAAAAGTGGTTCTTGTGTCATGGTTGTTTCTCTCTTGTCATGGTATAGTACCCATCTTCGATTCCCATCGACAACTCATGAAAACAGACACCATTTTCTACAGCCTGTTTCAAGAATTTCCCAGCTTCTTCTTTGAACTGATCGATCGCCCTCCAGACGAAGCCACCGCCTATGAATTCACCTCCCGCGAAATCAAACAACTGGCATTCCGCATCGACGGGTTATTTCTCCCCAAAACCGAAGAACCAGAAAAACCATTTTACTTGGCTGAAGTTCAGTTTCAACCCGATGCCGACTTGTACTACCGCATCTTCGGCGAACTCTTTCTCTAGCTGCGACAATACAAACCACTCAATCCTTGGCGCGTGGTTGTCATCTATCCCAATCGCCGCATCGAACACGAACAGATGCTGCAATTTCAGGAACTCTTAACCAGTCAGCGCGTCCAACGGATTTACCTCGATGAATTGCCAGAAGCCGCAGATCGATCGCTGGGAGTCAAAGTTGTTAAACTGGTAATCGAGCCAGCAGAGACAGCAGCAGAACAAGCACGGCAGTCGATCGCAATCGCCCGACAACAGTTGTCCGATCCCACCGTTCTACGCGATTTAATTAACCTCATCGAAACAATTATCGTCTACAAACTCCCCCAGAAAAGCCGCGAGGAAATTGCCGCCATGTTGAATTTAAGCGAACTCAGACAAACTCGATTTTACCAGGAAGTCAAGCAAGAAGGCTTAGAAGAAGGACTCGAACAAGGTAAGCGGCAGGCGAAGTTAGAAGCCATTCGTCGGATGATAGCGTTTGGGATGAATTTAGAGACGATCGCGCAATTATTAGATTTGTCTCTCGAATTTGTTCGGCAAACAATTAACAAAATCCAACGGGAATCGATGTCACTCCCCGAACAAAATATCGACTCGTTTATCGAACTATTAACTCAGCAGCGATCGCTCTTCTCGGCCGAACAATTAACCCAACTAGCGCAGCTAATTGAACCCTTATCCGATGAGATAGATGTCCTTTCACAAGCGATTTCATCCTGGGCTGAAAATTACCCTTCAATTCAGGAAGCTCAAGCCCAACTGCTCGAACCACTACCGCCGGTTAAAGCATCAGAACAAGCAGCAGTCACCGGAGAAAGTAGCGAATCTCAACTTCGCGATCGCCTCAACAAACAAGCTCTCAAAAATGCCATTTTATTGTAGCGCGAGCTGCCATATTTCTACTGGCAAATAAACAGAGGCAGATCTTGCTGTCTTGCGTCAGGTGTTGAGTGGAAGCGATCGCCAAATTGCCACTAAAAAACAGAACAGTCAGAACCCCGACTTCTGGAATAAGTCGGGGTTCTGACAGTGAAAAAGTTGAGATTACTTTCTAGTTTAGTCTGCGGGAGCGAGGGAAACTAACAGAGTGATATTGTCAACGCCGATGACATAAACGGTGTCTCCCGGTGTGAGGGTGATTTGGCGATCGCACCGTGCGGGCCACCAGCTACCTTGGAAGCGGACGCGACCTGTTTGATTCGGGTAAATCGATTCATCAACCACTGCTTCTTCGTTGAAGTAGTGGAAATTGGTGTTGATGTAGTTATCCATTAAGAGATTGTTTTCTGTGCTGTAGGTGTGAGTAGAAAAAATAGAACCGAAAGCTTTTACTACGTTAAACATTTTGTTGACTCCTTTTGTGTTAAAATATATCGAAGTTTAATCGCCTATTTTGTGTTCTTTGAAAAGTAGCATTTCCTGGTTGAAATTGATTACCAGGTTGTTCATGCTCTGATTTAGTCTGCGGGAGCGAGGGAAACTAACAGAGTGATGTTGTCAACGCCGATGACATAAACCGTGTCTCCAGGTGTTAAGGTGATTTGGCGATCGCACCGTGCCGGCCACCAGCTACCTTGGAAGCGGACGCGACCTGTTTGATTCGGGTAAATCGATTCATCGACCACTGCTTCTTCGTTGAAATAGTTAAAATTGGTGTTGACGTAATTTTTGATGAGCATATTGTTAGCGGCGCTGTATCCTTGGGTAGAGAAAATCGAGCCGAAAGCTTTTACTACGTTGAACATGATATTTACTCCTGTGGTGTTAAAATATATGGATGTGTAATTGTCTGTTTATGCTATTTAAGAGGCTGCATTTCCTCGGTTGAGATTGATTGCCCTAATATTTCATTCTTCTTACCTTGCGTCGTTCTATCGGGATAAAAGGCAAAGAATTTTTGAAATGTTGAGGGGGTTTTAGAAGCGGTTGCGGGGAGTCTAAATCCAGTAATTCCGAGGTATTGAATTACGGATTTCGTTGTTGAACCGTTGGTAGGATTTACCTTAAGGGTAGATGTGGTTAGCTACATTAGAGATTGTCTGATTCCGCATTACTGGTGCTGTGAAAATGTTTTATTTTTGGGTTTTATGTTTTGATTGCGTTGTGACTCACTTGCTTTACACTTACTAATTTGCCAGGAGTCGAATGTCTTTGGTGCGATCGCCTGTCCACTTTTCGAGTCTGGTACTGGCACAGGACACTGTTAAAGCCGCAAGCAACGATTTTGCAAAGGTTTTTGCCTATAGAGCGGACTTGTAGCTGTGCCAATTTAGCTAAGTGGACTACCGCGAACAGTGAATTATGAATTTACCTAGTCTCGATCGCCCAATCCGGAATATCCATAAATATCTAGTCCGTAACTTACGCACCAAACCTCTAGAAACCCGGTTTCTGACACCCTGTGCGCCATTAGGGGCCCGTAAGCGGATCTGTGATACAAGCAAGTAAACTTGGCAACTCACCCACCCTCCCCATGCGATATTGATTTGTACCTACCTATTTAGGCCTAGAAAATAGGCGATCGACACTGACGCAGATATCACGAGGCGGTAGGAGTTTTTGATCGATGCAGGTCGATCGCACCCTGTTATCCAATTATTGAACAGGTCGAACTTAAAATCCATTCATAAATTCAGAATCTTAAATTCATAAAAGTCATAATTATAGACAACCTGCTTGATACTGCATAATTGTTACAGGAATTCTGAATAAAGTTTTAGCTAATTGAGACAAACCGAACTTGAATTTAAGCGACTGCGGCAATTCTTGTACGGAAACTTCTACGAAGCCAAAGCGAGTATAAAATGATGCGAGTCGCTTTCCCAAACATTCTAAATATAGCGGTTCTGTAGCTTGTTGAATTAAATATTTTGCGAGGTAGCTTCCCAAACCTCGATCGCGCCAATCTTTCGCCACCACCAAACTCCCCAATTCTTGCGCGCCCGCAAAGTTCCGCAACTGCCCGCAAGCTGCCAATTTCCCACCACATTCGATGACCCAGAATTGCTGCCAGCGCAACTGAGTTGGATCGAGTTTGGCGCTCCACACTAACTTTCTAATTGATTTGATATCTTGAGCTGAAGCTGGGCGGATAACGCATTCAGACGGCAACGAAAAAAAACTTTCATTCATTATGATTTCATAAAAGGAGCTTTAGTAAATTTATTCTTATTTTCCGAGTCGAGTTCCAGGTGGTGTATTTAAGTATAACTGCTGTCACTGGAAATTATACCAGCTAGCCGCTTCAAAATGCGAAAAACTTCGTAAAGTTCATTTCCAGGATTCGCAATATCGAAAAGTTTAGAGACGGCATACTGCGGTGTGTCTCGTTTGGTCATTTTGATAAATCGAAAGCTGCTACCATTTGTCAGAAGCCCAAATGTTACTGGTTCTGGGCTGGGGTCATTCAGCATATAAAATAGTAACTGAGGAAGTCCAGCTTCAACGGAATATTGAGAGCGTTTGGCTTCGATCGCAACTACCCAAAAAGATTTCAGCAATAGCAGGACATCGATGCTACCCCTGACAATTGTATCTTCATCTTCAATAGTCAGTTCTACTGATTTTTCTGCCTCTATGTGAAAGGGACTCAAGTAGAAATCTGCTAAAAATAGCAAGGGAGCCAGTACCACCATTTTTACGGTATCTTCCAGCATCGCGTACTTGACACTGTTGATATAACCTGCTTTTACGTTGTTGAGCGCTCGCTTTTTGTCATCGCTAATTTCCGGTAAATCGTCAATCCACTCCCGGAAGAATTGCTCGTCTTCACAAAGTTGAAAATCAAATTTTGTTTCGACATCTAGCAGGGTCAGTGTTTTTGCTTGAATGCTTTGTGTCATAGTTTTATCTAGTTATTTATTAGTTGTAATTTATTGTAGCATATCAACTGTCGAGCGCCTCCCACAAAACCTCCGCGCCAAACCGCACCGGATCGGTACAAGGCAATCCCGTTTCTGCTTGAACTTCAGCTATTGCTAACAGCGCATCTGCCTCGTTTAAGTGATGAGTGTTGAGAGCGATCGCGCTCACTTTTCCCCCTGCAAAAGCACCCGCAGCAGCAGCCACCATTTCGTACAATACGACCACTTTTGATAACCTAGGAATCGATACGTGCGGGTGATTGCGAATGCTAGTTTGTCCGGCTCTGTGGGCTAAAATTAAGTGAGTTGGCTGCGAACCCCGCAACAGCGGCAGAGTCGCCGTCGAACCCGGATGCAATAGCGAACCTTGCCCTTCTACGTGCAGAATATCGCATTCAGAACCCAATTTTATCGCCATTTGTTCGACAGCACCAGCCGCGAAATCAACTCGTACTGCATCCAAAGGAAGACCTTCATTTCCGATCATTAAACCAGTTTGTCCCGTTGCCAAAAATTTGGAACGCAAACCCCGCTGCAAGCAAGTGCGGTTCAGTTCCAGACTGGTTGACATTTTGCCGACGCTCATATCTGTGCCGACAGTTAATACGCGGCGACAGCTTAATTTAGCGGCGGCGGCAGAGGCGATCGCACCGACAGATTTCGGTTCCTGACGCACGTCCCAAATCCATTGATTTTCGGTTAAAGGAACTGTTATCAAAGGTGCAAGTTTCGCGTGCAAACCGTTGACAACTGACAAACCTGCTGCTACCGCTTGATTAATTTCTGGCAGCCATTCCGCAGGCAAAACACCGCCGGAAGGAGCGATACCAATTAGCAGAATATCCGGCGCAAATTGCAGTGCTTCTGCAACGGAATCAACTATCGGTACTTGTTGAGGAATGCCAGTTAATTCAGGTAAAGATTGTCCAGCACATTGGCGGTCTATTACCGCTACAATTTGTGCTTCGCTGTAGCGCAAAAAGGCTAAACCTGTTTTGCCGGAAGGGCCAATAATTCCTTCGTGGAGCAGGATGGCAACTTTACCATTTTTGATCGGATATTTTTTAGTCATTGATTCACTTTTGAGACGGGCAATTTTAGATTTTAGATTCTCTTTAAAATCTAAAATCTAAAATCTAAAATCTAAAATCGATTGGGTGTTAGCTGTGATTTTGGTTCAGGGTAAGATCATTCGGATCTTCTCCCAATTCTCGCAATCTGGCCTCTAGTCGCGAGGCTCGCTGGCGTTCCTGTTCTGCTTGCTGTTGAGCGGCTTCCGCTTGCTGTTGAGCAGCTTCCTCCGGCAACAAAACTAAATTGCCCGATTCATCGAAAAAACGCACCCAAGTTGCTGTTTCTCGATCGACAATTCCTTCCCAAGTACCCAACCAAAAACCTAACGTTTCGCACCACAGCCAACCCCGCTCGTCGGGCACTAACGGCTGATAGCGCAGGTTGGCATCTAAACGCCATCCTTGCAAAGAATTCGGCTCGAAAGGATCGAAAACAAAGTAATCAGGAGTTCTAAAAACCTGCTCGTAAATATCCTTTTTTTTGCCTGTATCCTGATTTGCCGTTGACGGCGACAGCAGTTCCACAATGACATCCGGGTAACGTCCGTTTTCTTCCCAAACTACCCAGCCTTGTCGGGAAGTATTGCTGTCTACACCCAAAACTGCGAAAAAATCCGGGCCTCGGAAATCCTGATTCCGAATCTGTTTAGCGCTGTAATAAATAAACATATTGCCACCGACAAAAAAATCGTTCCGGTTAGCTAAACCTTGTTCTAAGGAACGGATTAAAACGGTCATTGCTATACGGTGGCGGTTGCTTTCCATTTCTGCACCATCATCAAAAATTAAATCAGTCGGCGGCTTGTGTTCTTCAAAGAAAAGCTTGGCTTCTCTATTAATTTGCTCTCCTATTGATTCTACTGGTATCATACATACTATCTCCAGATTAGTTTTGAGCGATACTTCTATTCTACAATGTCAATTCGCCGCACTCCCAATCCCGATCGCCCGTTTGGCAGCAAACACCCATTTTCGACGATCGCACCTGTGAAAGGATCGTCTATTAAATTTAAGTGACTGTCCAAATCCAAATAGTCAGCTAGCGGTGAAAGTTGTGCTGCTGCAGTATTTGCGATCGCGCTATCTGAATAGCAGCCGAACATTACTTGCAAATTGCAGGCTTTTGCTGTGTGAATCATCCGCATTGCTTCGGTCAATCCGCCTGACTTCATCATTTTGATATTGATGCCGTGCACGCAGTGCGCTAACTTGGGTATATCGGAACTATTAAAGCAACTTTCATCAGCAAAAATTGGCAGGGACGATTGACGGTACAGTTCTGAGAATTCATCCATATCGGCGACGGGTGAAAGCGGCTGTTCTACATAATTTATATTGTATTTTTCCAGCCAGCGACACATTTCGATCGCGCTGGTCAAACTCCAACCGCCGTTAGCATCAACACTAATTTTAAGGTTAGCTGGTGCTTCATCTAGCACTGCTATTAACATAGCTTTGTCGGCTTCTATTCCTTCTGGATTTCCTAATTTAACCTTAACGGCGCGGTATTTGATGCTTCCTGGATCGGTCGCATCTTTGCCAAACCAATCGCGCACTCTTTCTCTTGCACCAGACGGCGAATTAATGCCGATTGTGACGGAGGTGGGGACAATGCGCGATCGATCTAATCCCCACATTTTCCACAGTGGCAAGCCTGCTTTTTTGCCCAGCCAGTCGTGCATTGCCATGTCGATGCCGGCGCGGGCGGCTGAGGGTAAGTTGACCTCTGTTAATACTTGTTCGATTTTTTGGCGATCGAACGGAGTAAACTTTTCTAGCAGCGGTGCAACTTCCTGCAATGCGACTAGAAGAATTTCGGTAGTTTGGGGCCGAGAACCTGTGGAAAAGGGCGATGCTTCTCCCCAACCTTCGATTCCTTCGTGTGCTAATTTTACCCATAAATTCGTACTTTGGGCTGTTGTACCGCGGCTGATGGTAAGGGCAAACCGTTTGCGGAGAGTGACGGTTTCAATTTGAACGTGCATTGTCAGTGATTGGTTATTTTTTGTAGATAAAAATCCGAGGTGGCGGATTGCGCCACTCTTGCCATTTTTAACTTTTTACTTTATAGTTTGATTTTGCTTGTTCTAGTTTATCAAAAACTTGATGAAATTCATTATTTCTGTTTCGCCGAAGAGAGTTGCTTTCTCTCTCAGCATTTGGGTGATCTTCTTTGCTGTTGCTGGTTGCATCGTACAAGTTCTGCGTTACGGTTTTAACTATCGCCAACGCTGGATTAGTTTGTTTAATTTAGACAGCGAAATAAATTATCCTTCGTGGTACTCGTCATTTACTTTGCTGTTTTGCGGGATTTTGCTCGGTATTATTGCTGCTGCTAAGAAGAAGCAGGGCGATCGGTATTTTGGACACTGGAAAACGCTGGCGTTCATGTTTGTACTTTTTTCTGTAGATGAAATATTGAGTTTGCACGAAATATTAATTATTAACGACTTGCGAGAGGCACTGCATTTAGGGGGATTTTTTTACTTCATTTGGGTAATCCCGGGGGCAATTTTTGTTGCATTTACTGCGCTGGCTTATCTCAAGTTTCTGCTGCACCTACCCCGGAAAACAAGGGACTTTTTTCTACTGGCAGGCACTATATATGTGGGTGGAGCACTTGGCATGGAAATGGTTTGCGGCTATTATGCAGATGCGGTAGGTCAGCGAAAATTGATATACGGTTTGCTGGCTTCTGTTGAGGAAATTTTGGAAATGGTAGGGGTGATCGTATTCATCTACGCCCTGCTGTCTTACATCGGTTCCTATCTTGAAAGTATTGATCTGCGGTTGAAGATAGTGGAGAATCAAGAGAGGTAAAGCTGACGATAGACCAAGGTAATTCAAGCGGTTGAAATCGAAGACATTATGATTATTTACTTCTACACCTGTGGCAGCGATTACGGCTGTTTTTCTAATTTTTCCAGTCATGGATTCGAGTTAGACGGAGAATACTGGCCGACTAGCGAGCATTATTTTCAAGCACAAAAGTTTCCGAATACACCTCACTGCGAACAAATTCGCCAAGCAAAAACGCCGAAAGATGCAGCAAAAATGGGACGCGATCGCTCTCGTCCCCTCCGCAAAGATTGGGAAGAAGTAAAAGATGATATCATGAGAAAAGCCGTACTCCGCAAATTTGAAACTCATGCCGAAATTAGAGAAATTTTACTCGCTACTGGCGATGAGGAAATAGTGGAAAATTCCCCTATAGATTACTATTGGGGTTGCGGTAAAGATGGCAGCGGCAAAAATATGTTGGGCCAGATTTTAATGGAAGTAAGGGAAGTATTGCGAAAACGCACGTCAGAGTAAAACTGAACTTAAATTTCCCAAACTAAAGCAGGACTTATTTAATCCTAAGTCCTGCAATGCTCCTCAGCGAGCATTTCCTCAATTTTCTTAAACACTGAACTGAAAAATCGGTCTGAGCAACTGTCAAAACCTGTGCCAATCTCGTCAGGCTGTTCTAGTAGAGGGTTTCGCCTCTCCTCAGAGACTGCGAAGCAGGGGAAACGGTAAAAACCCTGCACCACTTTTTTTGTTTTAACAACTACTCTTAACCGGAATTAACCTTGAGCGTCGCAAGTACAGCATTGTTAGCCAGTCGCCTCCCGGACACCGTTCTCCTGAGGTTGGCGATTCACAGGTCAAACAGCAAAACACCTGTTCTGGTTAAAGTTTGTTTTTTATTTATGCTGTATCTTTCTATTGTGTGCGATTTGTGGAAAGTGTTAGCTGTTGTACAGAATTCTTTACAATTTTTGCCTCGGTAGCCTTTTGCTAAGGGGGGAAGGGAAGGCACTTGTTTAAGTTTTGACCTATTTGCGTGCTGTCGCGGTTAGTTGCCGCATTTGCTGTTGAATTCGGTTAAATTTTTTCTGTTCTTCGTTTAGCAAAGTATTGTCGATCGGCGATCGCATATCCCACTGCAATTCTGACAAAAACAACAAACAGCCGGCCATAATTATGCCTGTGGTTAGATATTGCCAAGGAGCAACTAATGTTAACAGAGGGATGCTAAATAAATGAGTTAGTCCGATCGCGATAAAAGTGCGCGATCGCAAACCCAATCCAGTACAAAAATAGCCGATCGCGCTCAACCCCAACCACAAATCGCATAGATGCAGCAACAAACTTCCCCAACCGGCAAAAATACTGCAATCGGTCAGAACCAAACCAGTTATCATCAAAATCGCCCAAGAGTAAAGAATCCAGCTAACTCGCTCGACTCTTACCCAAAACAAAGTCAAAACAGCCATTCCCGCAGTGCCAACTAAAGTCAAAGTTGACCACAGAATCGCCTGAAAGCTCCAACTGAGGGGGACAAACTGAGCCGTAAAAAAAATCCCCCCTGTCACAAAACCCCAAAGCAGAAAAGTCTGGTCGATGCGGGTATAAAATCCTGAGAAAAGAGTAATATTTCTAATTTGCCAGTGGAGTTGCAACAGGCCTTCGCGGTCTTGTACGTCGAGATGTTCCTGTTTGCAGCGGATTAGGGGTTGGGAGGCGTTGAAAAAGGTCATCCAGTGTTGGGGAAAGTATGAAGTTTGGTGTATTGTAACAAATCTTAAGGAATATTTTTCTGATTTTTTCTTGTTCCCAGGATCTGCCTGGGGACGTAGATGTGGAGGCTCTGCCTCCCCCCAGTCTGAGACTTGCGAGGCAGACCAAGAGTGATATCGGTTCCCAGGCAGAGCTCGGGAACCAGTTAATCTGCTGATTAATTATTGATTGTGCCTGCTGTTCACACCACAGATTCAAAATAGCTTGCCACTCCTGCAGCAGCCTTTTTGCTTCTGTCAAAAGGATCTCCGTGCTTTCTGGTTCTGCATCTTCTCTACCTGTGGGCCATAGTTCTGTAATTAATATACGATCGGTATAAAGTTCAGCATCTATACAATCGCCAGTCACTTCAGTTACTTTTACATCCCTCATATTTTTGCTACATTCAATTTTCTCAATAATTTCTAGGTATATTTGTCCTTTCGTAGACCGAGCTTCTTCAAGAAAAGCTGCTAGGAGATAACTCCGAGGGGGTAATTCTCGATCAAAAATAGCGATCGTTCTTCCGTTACAATTTTCCACCATGAATTTAATTGTTTATTCTCGTACTAATAGACCTGCATGGATCGGTAGCTGATTGAAGCCTCTGCGTTTTCGGAGCGAACAGAGTAGCCTATTATGCGATCGGCGTCCCCAAGCTACTTACGAACAATTCCAAATTCCCATCCGCCTGCTGAATGCGGCTGTCCGCTATAAGGAAACAAAGGGCGACAGACGAGTTTTGCTAGAACTTGCCATAGAAGAACGCAATTTATTAGAACCATTGGTGTCAACAAAAGCCGAATAAGTAAAACAGGACTTACGCACTCCGACAAAGAAACCGGGTTTTTTACCTAATCTGCCGATTGCAACGAAGTCTTTTCGTGAAAAAACCGGTTTCTGGGCCCCCTGCGTAAGTCCTATAAAATAGATATAAAATACAAATTGATGCTACTAGCAACGGAGTCATCCCCATGACAGCAACAATTCCCACTCAAACTTTGCCAGAAATCATCTACCCAGACAGCGATGGAAAACCCATGTCTGACAACACGAAACAGTTCCAATTAATCGTAAAAATTCAAGGCGGAATAGACGCCTTATTCAAAGACAACGAAAATGTGTTTGTAGCAGGTGATTTGCTGTGGTATCCCGTCGAAGGAGATAACAAAACTCGCCAAGCACCTGATACTATGGTAGTCTTTGGCAGACCCAAAGGTGACAGAGGTTCATACAAACAGTGGCTTGAAAATAATATTGCGCCGCAAGTGGTCTTTGAAATCCTTTCGCCTGGAAACCGACTGGGTGAAATGTTTAAGCTGTTTAAGTTCTACGAAAATTATGGAGTAGAAGAATATTATGTCTACGATCCAGAGGATAATGAGTTAATAGGTTGGCTGCGAACTGACGGAGAACTCAACTATATTGAATCAATGGAGGGTTGGGTAAGTCCGCGTTTGGAAATCCGTTTTGAAACTGTATCGGGAGATTTAGAAATTTATCGTCCCGACGGACTAAAGTTTTTGTCTTATGTGGAGTTGTCAAGACAAATGGAACAAGCGCAGCAACAAATCGAACAAGAACGACAGGAGAAAGAGTTAGTAAAGCAAAAAGCCGATCGCCTTTCAGAAAAACTCCGAGAAATGGGGATAAATCCAGAGGAAATTTGAACCTTTTCTAGTCCTAGACGCACGGGTAGTCAGAAACCAGTTTTTTTGCCTGAGAAGACACGTTACAGCGGAAAAACTGCCAAAAACCCGGTTTCTTTGGTTGAGGCGGGTTTTGTTTGTGTAGACGCCGTTTCAACCGCCGAGAAACTTAACAAACTCCCCATGTTCAGCCGAATTAATCCCCTCCTGCAACACCCTCATCACCTGCGCTAAATCACCCTCCAACAAAGCCGCCACAGCCAACCGCAAACCAGGAAAAACTACACTGTGTACAACACCATTCTCATCAGGTTGAATAGAAACATACTTACCTTTATCTAGCCTAAACCAATACAAACGTTTTTTGTTAATCTGCCAAACAATATACTCCTGCACCCCATTTCGCCGATAAGCCTTTTTCTTATCGTGCAAATCGTAAGACGCCGTACTAGCAGCTATTTCCACAATCAATTCCGGCGCACCTTGCACGTAATCATCATCAGTAATGCGCGAATTTCCGCCATTTTCAATTCGCAGCAAAGCGTCTGGCTGCGGTTCATTATCGCCATCTAAAAGTACCGTTGCATTGTCGCCCAGCCGAACACCGGGAGTAGCAATCCGATAATTCCACAGCCAGCCAATAATGTTACTGTGAGGTTCAGCATGAGGTTCAAAACGTACTGGCGATGGCATATACACAACTCCTTCTATTAGTTCAGCTTTCTTAACGTGCGGCATGGCGAGATAGCGATCGTGAAATTCAGGCTGCGAAAGCCGATCGCCATTTTCCAGCGGCAGCATTTTTTCTGCATCTTCCGAAGGAGTTTGTTGGTCGAGATTTTTTGTATTTTTTACAGATGTTTGAGTCATAAGATATTACCTTTTAATCAAGGGTACAGAAACTCGAAACAGGAAATGGTAAAATAAATAAGCAGTTATTTAGATTGTAGTGCGCCAAGGCGGACTTTGTTTGTGTAGACGCGATTTCTTCCCATCGCCGAGTATTTTTATCAGTAACTAACCATGCAAAATCCCCGCCAAATAGCCTTTCTCGCACTCCGCGAAGTCCACCGCCGCGGTGCATTCGCAGATGCCGCCCTCGATCGCGCTTTCAGCAATTCTCAACTCAACGACCTCGATCGGCGTTTAGTAACAGAATTAGTTTACGGTAGCGTCAGGAGAATGCGATCGATCGACTTCATCATCGACAAACTAGCAACAAAGAAATCCTCCCAACAACCGCCCGAACTCCGCACCATATTACATTTAGGTTTATATCAACTCGAATATCTCAACCAGATTCCCCCCTCCGCCGCCGTCAACACCACCGTTCAACTAGCAAAAGAAAACGGATTTTCAGGACTTAGCAGTTTTGTCAACGGTTTGTTGCGAAAGTATACCCGTTTAACCGCCCCAACCCCCCCTTACCAAGGTGGGGCTGGGGGGGGTGTAAATTCCCCAGAGCAAGCAGAGACTAAAACCACCTCTAACTCCCCCCCTTACCAAGGGGGGGCTGGGGGGGGTTTGAATTCCCTAAAATTACCCGAAAACCCAGTCCAACGCCTAGGAATTCTGCACAGCTTCCCCGAATGGCTGGTGAAATTGTGGATCGAACAAATAGGCGAAACCGAAACCGAACAACTCTGTCAATGGTTCAACCAATCTCCCACAATTGACCTAAGAATCAATCCCTTAAAAAGCTCGATCGCCCAAATCGAAGCTGCCTTCAAATCCCACAACATCTCAACTAATAGAATCCCACACTTACCACAAGCATTAAGACTAAATGGCAGCATCGGCGCAATTCAAAACCTCCCCGGATACAGCGAAGGTTGGTGGACAATCCAAGACAGCAGCGCTCAATTAGTCACCCATTTACTAGCGCCCCAGCCAGGGGAAACCATTATCGACGCCTGTGCCGCGCCGGGGGGAAAAACCACCCACAGCGCCGAATTAATGCAGGATACAGGCACAATTTATGCCTGCGACAAAACCGCCAACCGACTCAAAAAACTTAAAGAAAATGCCGACAGACTCCAGATGAAATCCATTAAAATTCATACCGGAGACAGCCGCCATTTCCCAGAGTTTGTTAACCTCGCAGACAGAGTTTTATTAGACGCACCTTGTTCCGGCCTCGGAACCCTCCACCGCCGCGCCGACGCCCGCTGGCGCCACACGCCCGAAAACATTCAACAACAATCTCAACTGCAATCGGAATTGCTAGCAAATGCAGCGACATTTGTCAAGTCCGGCGGCGTATTAGTTTATGCAACTTGCACAATTCATCCCTTGGAAAATGAAACAGTTATTCGATCGTTCTTAGACAGCAATCCTCACTGGCAAATAGAACCGCCAACAATTGATTTACCCGTACAGCCATCACCGGAAGGATGGGTGAAAGTGTGGCCGCACAGACATCACATGGACGGCTTTTTTATGGTGAGGCTAAAGCACTTGAAAAAGCAGTAAAGTCCTTACTCCAAACCGATAGTTTAATATCCAGGTTCTTGATAAGCAGGTTCTTGATAAGCAGGTTCTTGATAGGCAGGCTCTTCATAAGCAGGTTCTTGATAAGCCGGCTCTTGCGGTGGGTAATACTTCGGTTGAGGATTGGGATTGTAAGGTACGATCGCACCATCTTCATTCACAATCATCCCCCGAATAATCTTATGAGGCTGCACCGGTTTGGCCTTAATACTGCCTTTCCGGCCCTCCAACTCCGGCAACTTCGGAAACTTCTCAACCGGCATTCCCTTAACGGCTTGACTCATAAAATCGCGCCAATTATACGCCGCCGTACCGCTAGTTCCCCAAGTCGGATAATTGTCATCATTCCCCAGCCAAATCCCCGTCACAACCTGTGGAATGTAACCAATAAACCACAAATCCCTGACATTTTCCGAAGTACCAGTTTTGCCTGCTACAGCGCGATCGTTTAACGCAGCAGGCCCCCCCGTACCGTCTTGCACAACGCCCTCCAACATCCAAGTAGTAATCGCAGCACTATCCTTATCCAAAACCCGCTTCGGTTTAAAATTAGCCTGATAAATCACATTTCCCCGCTGATTAATCACCCGCTTAATGCCGTGGGCTTCAATAAAATTCCCTTGCGATGCTAAAGTACCGTAAGCATTGGTCAACTCCAGCAAATTTACCTCCGAAGAACCCAAAGCCAGGGAATAAATCGGACTCAATTTAGACTTAATCCCCATATCGTTGGCTAATTTTATCGCCGGTTCAAACCCCACATCCATCAACACCTTCACAGCTACGACATTCACCGAACTCGTCAAAGCATCCGAGATCGATCGCCAACCGCTAAATTTTTTGCCATAATTATTCGGTTGATACCCGTCGATAATAATTGGTTCGTCTTCGTAACTGTCATAGGGAGAAAAACCAGCCGCCATCGCTGCTGCATAAACCAACCCTTTAAACGTCGATCCGGGCTGCCGCAAAGCCTGCGTAGCACGGTTAAACTGACTTTCCTTAAAATTTCCGCCACCCACCAGGGCCTTAACTTCCCCAGTTTTAGTGTCCATAGAAACTAAAGCCGCCTGTTCAAAACCCTGACGGCGTCCATCAACTTCGATCGCATTTTTAATAACTTCTTCCGCTATTTTCTGCCACTTCAAATCCACCGTCGTCTCAACAGTCAAACCGCCAGCTTCCAAAGCATCCTTAGAAACATAGCGCGGCAATTCCTTCCGAATGTAACTAGCAAAATAAGGCGCGACTACTTTAAATCGCTTCGGCGCACTTGGTTTAACTGCAATAGGTTCCGCCATCGCCTCCTTCGCCTGAGCCTCTGTAATTACCTTCGCTTCCTGCATTTGTTGCAGCACAAGATTGCGGCGTTTCTTAGCAATATCGGGATTAACCAAAGGCGAATATTCGCTCGGTGCCGGCGGCAAACCCGCCAAAGTTGCCATTTCTGCCAATGTTAATTTATCGACTGTTTTGCTAAAGAAAACCCAAGCCGCATCGGCCACACCGTAAGCATCCGAACCCAAATAAACCAGATTTAAATACCGTTCTAAAACTTGGTCTTTACTCAACTCTCGCTCTATTTTCTGAGCTAAAAGAGCTTCCCGGACTTTCCGCTTAATACTTCTTTCCTGATTGAGAAAAACAACGCGAGCCAATTGTTGCGTAATTGTACTGCCGCCCTGCACTACATCTCTTTCTATCAAATTAGAAACAATGGAGCGCACAATACCTTGATAATCCACCCCGCGATGTTTGTAAAAACGGCGGTCTTCTATGGCAATAAAAGCTTTAACCAACTGTTCGGGAATTTCTTTAAGTTTCAGCTTATCTCTAGTTGCTGGCCCCGACTGCAACAAAATCGTATTATCTGCTGCCTTAATTGTCAGCGTTCCGTCGCGGTTAAACGCTGACAAATCGTTAACATCCGGCAAACCTTTGTCTAAGGTGTACAAAATCCATAAACAGTAGATTAGAGCGCCCCCGCCTATACTGGCCACACCTAAACTTATCCAAAATCTAGGGGGGCGGGATATCCGTTTTTTAGTTTTTTCCTGCGGTGCGCTAATTTCCTGCGGTGCGCTAATTTCCTGTAGTTCCGTATGTCTCTGCAGTTTGGTGTTCGGCGATTCGCTATTTTCCGGCAATTCGCTACTATCCGATTTTTGGGGTAATTTAGTTCCCAGCAAACTTAATCCCGGCCGCAACAATTCTTTTCCCTTGGTTTGCAAGCTGGTAACTTGAGGTTCAATTTCCAACCAAGCAATTAAGCGCTTCAACCCTTCCCAATCGCGCTTGACTATTGGATATCGAGCGTATTCTGGCTCTAAATATTCTGACTCTAAATATTCTGACTCTAAATATTCTGACTCTAAATATTCTGACTCTTCTAGAGGTGCAGCATCTTCTGATACCACATACTCCGCTCGCTCATCCCTTGTCCGTGTATAAAATTCCGCCTCCGATTCCGGCGAGTTGAGCTTATTGACCTTCGCAGCCTTCGGCAGTTCTCGATCGGAATTACCGCTTATTGCGTTAGTGACTTTGCTCAATTTATCTTTAATATTTGAGAAAAATTCTGCCACGTTCAGACCTTCAAACCTCATCAAGTCCGATTAAAAATTAAAAATTTTAAAAGCTAGCTTTCTTCAATTTTTAATTTTTAATTCGACATTTTTTCTTCACTAACACGCTGCCTTGAATTAGATTTTTTGAATTAAAAACTCTTTAATTCACCGCTCAAAATTCAAAACTTTTCTTAACCCTGCGGAGTTTGGTATTTTTTTTTGAATTGAATTAGATTTTTTGAATTAAAAACCCTTTAACTCAAACCTCACAACTCAAAGCTTACAACTCTGCTTAACTCGCATGACCGAGTGCCAAGGCTGCTACCAGCATACCCAAAACCAGGAAAGGCTGAGCACTTGCCTGATATTTAACATCATTTTCCAGGGGATTGCGCAAAAAGTACATATCCTGAAAAGTGATTTGGGGAATTATCAGCAGCAGGAGAATTACCGCGTAAAGGTTTTGGTGGATGCTAATCAGGTAGCCTGCAATCCCAGCTTGAAATATGTCGATCGTCAACACGCAAATCCAAGCTGCGGTGTCGATGCCAAACATCACTGGCAAAGATTTTAACCCTAATTGCCGATCGCCTTCGACACTTTTGAAATCATTGACGATCGCAATTCCCAGCCCTGCCAAACTGTAAAACAGGGTCAAAATCATAATGGTCGGATCTAGTGTACCAAACAAAGCTTGACCAGCCCACCAAGGCAGGGCAATGTAACTAGCACCCAGGGCATAATTTCCCAACCAGCCATTCTGCTTGAGTTTCAGCGGTGGCGCAGAGTAGATGTAAGCTAGAAACACACCGACGAGAGTCAAAACAGTCATTGTGGGGAATTCATGACCCGCCCACAAGTCTAGAGCATAAGCCACCGCAAAGCCTGCGGCTAATAATACCAAAATTTGCGTTACTACTTGGGGAATCGAGATCATCCCGGAGGGAATCGGACGGTAGGGTTCGTTAATGGCGTCGATGTCGCGATCGTAAAAATCGTTCAAAGTTTGAGTGTACCCGGTCAGCAACGGCCCTGACATCAACATGCAAGCTGCTGCAATTAAGAAATTTTCTAGGTTCCAAACATAGTTTCCAGAAGACGCCGCCCCGCACACCACGCCCCAAATTAAGGGAATCCAGGTAATCGGTTTCATCAGTTGCAGGCGAATTTTCCAGATGGATGTTTCCCCGCTAGCGGCCCCTTTCATGCCCAACATTTGCCGAGTTTTGGCAGTGCGGTTTTCGGTAGCAGCACTTTCCGGTGCGGCTTCTGGGGAGATTTGGGATGGAGGAGAGTCAGACATAAGTTTGATGTTAGCGGTACTGCTGCGATTGTGTCGTTCTGGGTTTCAATAATAATTCTGATAGGATACCACTGATATTTCAGGCATCGTCTTGAAAACTTGCCCTAGCTTGGAGTTGATTCTGGGGGGCAATACCGATTTTACCAGCGCATCTTAATATCATTATGATGCAAATGTCAAGAGTCGAGAATTGTTTTAATAATTTCGCTGGACCCGCCAGAGTCGGGGGATTTTTGCCAGCAGTTGCATTTAATGTCAATTACCAGGAGGCGATCGAGTTTTTTGCCCTGCTACCCTTGAATCATCTCATCTGACCCAAACCGGTGGCAGAAACTCAATATGTCTTCTACAGGACTTACGCAACGGGCAGAATTAGTAAGGTGTCCCGGAACCGGAAACCCTCGATCGTCAGTTCTTAACTTCGTCTGACGCGGCCTACAATTCGATTCGAGTGTGACACGCTTGCCTGATATCGTTCCCGGTCGCACTCATACACGATATAGAGGAAACCGCGCCGTGCCCTTGGACTACCCGGATTAATTGTAGTCCAAGGGCACTGCCTTTGCAAAAGCTGTGGGTAATATTAATACCGATGCTAGCGGATTTGAGATTAGTCCTATTCTATTTTTGCAATCAAATTTTCTCAGTCGATGTTTGAATCATCGCGAACCCGGAACTTTTCCACCGTAGTTTTCATCCATCTCAGGTAATCTGTATCATACAATTTTTGTCCGTCAACTTCTAATTTTGCGGTCATAAGCTGTTCGTGCTAACAACTGTAAATTAACAAATATGGCGGTAGGAATCAAAAGGCAATCCCGTCCGCCGCTTGACTTCGAGAACTGATTTGTAAGCGCCTTTTCTCTGCCTTTCTCTAACTATTTTTTCGGCAACAGCCCGATCTAAACCGCTGGCGATTAACTCTTCGGGCGAAAGAATATTTAACCGTTTCCAAGTAAACTGCAATTCTTTTTGATAATTGTAGCTGAAGCAAATCATCGGGGCGATACGTCTGACGTGACTTTCGGGAATTCCGGCTATTTCTGATAACTCTTCGGCGTGGGTGAAAATGTAGCCTTCGTTTTGCAAAGATTCAATATCGTTAGCGTAGACGATCGGCAAACCCAAGATTCTGACCATATCGTCTTTGGTACACTCGTTAATATCTATTTTGCCGCGCACGTTTGCCAGTTCTTCGGCATTCGTCGCAGTTGCCGGAACCAGTAAACCTCTGGGTGCGGTTTTGATCAGATAGCGCTTTTTCAAACTAAAAGCAGTGACAATTTGAGCGATCCAAACGATCGTACCCAAATTAGTTGAAGAAGATACCGCTAGTGCTGCTAAAGTAATGCCAACACCCCAGCCCATCCAACTGCGAATATTTGACTTTTGGCCTGCATAGGCGATCGCCAATCCGCCGAAGTAGGGAATAAAAGCATACCACACCCAATTTGGAGTTTTACGCAGCCAGTATAAATCTTGAGACACTTTAATTTTATCCTTAAATAGTTGTGATCTCACACTTTCTTATTTCACTCCCACTTTTTTAAGAGTGGGCTTTCTTCTTCCTTCTTCCTTCTTTCTTCTTCCTTCTTCCTTCTTTCTTCTTCCTTCTTTCTTCTTCCTTCTTCCTTCTTCCTTCTTTCTTTTTAATTACAATTCTCGCAGCAGTTTTTGGCGTTTTTCTTCATATTCTTCGGCGGTAATTGCGCCCATATCGTAAAGTTTTTTCAATTCGCCGATCGCCCCTGTTACATCTTTTGCCGCTCTGAGGGCATACCCAGACGGCAACGTGCCGCCATTGTACTGAACCTGAAAAGCTTGTTCCGACATCAGCAGCAGGCCGATAAAATCGAAAAATGCGATCACTGAGGGAATTAATGTCCAAGAAAATAGCAAGTATAATACCCCTGCTAAGTTGTTGCCCAAATAAAATTTGTGAACTCCGAAACCTCCTACAAAGAAAGCTAACACAACAGCTACGGTTTTATCTTTTACCATTTTTTTATTTCCCCAGTTTTTTATTTTAACTTCCGCGATCGACCTTTAACGATCGACATAAGTAATCTTGCTAATTTTTACTCATTTATTTGGGTGTTTGCGAAACTTAGACATCGCAAAATACAGCAAAACTATACCTACTTGAGCCTGTAGAATGACCAAGTAGCCTCTCAAGAAATAATTGAGTTCGCTGCCTGAATTGAGAGAAAATATTAAAATGCCTAAGGCTGCGTAGGGTGCCAAACGCATCCAACTCGGCGTTCCCTCTAACTTGCGGCTGTTGAAATTGCTCATTGGGGCGACCATCCACAAAAACCGGACAAGGTATTACTTCTATGTTAAAACAAGTTTTTCCGTTTAACTTCAATATTGGCGACCAAATTTAATATCAGGTGCGCCCCGCGCACCTGCCGAACTCGCCATTTCTCAAACTTGTGAAAAAAGCAAGGTTAATTCACAATTATTAACAACCGCCCCAATTAACTCGCGCCGCCGCCCAAAAGAAACAGACTCAGGAGAGTACCGCTGTTCCAAAGACTGTGGAGAAGCATGGGAGCAAGGAGATTGCGCGATCGCGTGTACACAAACCCCAAAACCGCACCCAAAGTCGCCAAAGGCAGAATCTCAGAGACACTCAAGTGAGCCACAGCAAACAAGAAAGCAGAAGCTGCGATCGCCCCCCAAACAGGCAAATAGCGAGTCAGAGAAGGCAGCAGAAAGCCCCGAAACACGATTTCCTCAAAAACCGGAGCGGCGATCGCCGCAGTGCCGAAAAACACCGCCAAAGCCACGTTGTCCCTACCTTCAAGAACGATCGGCAAAATCGGATTGCTGCCACCTTGTCCCTGCCACAATTGCTGATTGATCAGCGACACCAAAACTACCAAAGGCAAAGCAACAAAATAGCCGCCAAAACCCCACAAAAACCAATTTCCCCGCCAATTAATCCGAAACCAACCTTCCGGCAAAGGCAAAAAAGACTTGACCGAAAAATACAGTACCGAAAGCCCCCCAGCCGACAGCAACAAATAAGTAGCAAAGATATAAAAAGCCTTATCGCGCGGGTCAAAAGTAGCAGGATTGAGTTTTAAAACACCTAGAGAAACAGGCAGCAACAAATAGGGAATCAAGATTTGGCCGACAAAGAAAAAGCCGACCACAAGCACCTGCCAAACAATCTCACCGTCCCAAGGCACATCCCAAGTCAAGCTCGCATTTCGCGCCAACACCGGCCCGGAATCTTCTGTATCTAACTGCTGCCGCTGCAACAACCACTGCACGGTCAAACCAACCAGCAAAACCGTGCCAATAAAAAGTGCGATCGCCGGAACGCCAACTATAATTGCCAACTTTTCTACAGCTTGCTCGGCCGTTGCTTGCTCTGCTGCTTGCAGCGCCACCAGGTCTTTAGAACGTTCTTGCAGCTTGTAAAGTTGAGCGAGAGCGCGATAGCGAAACCAGCCATCCAAAGACTTTTGAATGCGCGGCTCTGCCTCCGGCAGCAGTTGACCCGGATTGCTCCAAATTCCCGTTAAAACTTGAGCAGTTACCGCCGAAACATCGTCATCAATTTTAGTTTTGTAGCGCTCAACTAAATTTTTCCAAGTTTGCAGAGCCGCCTCAGTTTTACCGCTGCTTGCCTGCAAAATTCCCAGGCGCAAGTCAAGTTCGTTTAGCAGCACTGACTGTTGCTCGATCGACTCTGACAAAGCCTTGTTTTGAGCCAAATTCACAGTAGTATTATCAGACTTGGAGGCAATCGCAGACTGAATTACTTTAAATTGTGATTGAGTTGTTTCGAGAGTTTTGCGAGTCGAGTCCCGCGCTTCTTGATATTGCGTCAAAGCCGTATTTAAAGGATCTGCACCGACAATATTGTTGCGCGCCGAACTTAAATTAGCACTCTGATTATTTTCTCCTTGCCACTCGGAGGCGTGAAGCAGCAAATTTGTCTGGTAGAGTTCCAGCCGACTTTGAATTTGCGGCTGGTTCCAACTAGCAACCAAAGATAAACCGACCAGGGCGATCGCGATCGCCGTTAAAATACCTAAAATCACCCGCTTCAGTGTCATTCCTGCTTTTCCATCCCCCGCGAATCTGTGGCTAAATCTTTTCCGTATTTAATCATAGGTCGTTGCAGACGAGAGTATCCCGACACCTGGTAAAATTTCACTGGCTCATCTTTTTGACTCGCCTCAACAAGACTTACGCCACAAATCCTTGACCCGCCATGTATGGGTAAGGCGCGCACTGCGCACCCGCTGCGGGGTAGCAGGCTAAATCTAAAATCTAAAATCTAAAATCTAAAATCGAATGACTCGCATTATCTTAGTCCGTCACGGCAAAAGCACATACAATCAAGAACGCCGCATCCAAGGCCGCCTCGATAAATCGATTTTGACAGAAGCAGGCCGCAGCGCCGCCCTGCAAGTAGGCGACACACTCAGCAGTATCGCCTTTGATGCCGCCTATACCAGTCCCCTGCAACGAGCCAAAGAAACAGCGGAAATCATCCTGTCGCGCTTGACAAATCCGCCACAACTCCAGCCAACTGATAATTTGATGGAAATCGATTTGCCTCTGTGGGAAGGAATGCTGCGCCAAGATGCTATAGACAAATTCCCCGAAGCATATCAGCAGTGGCAAAGACAGCCAGACAAATTTTCCATGAAACTGCCATCTGCTGACGGAGACATCGAACACTTTCCCGTATTGGCAATTTTTGCTAACGCACGTCATTTTTGGCAAGAACTTTTATCGCGCCACCAGGACGGCACAATTCTAGTAGTAGGTCACAACGGAATCAACCGCGCTCTCATCGCCACCGCATCGGAAATTACCCCGGATTACTATCAATCAATCCAACAGTCAAATTGCGGAATTAGCGTCATTAATTTTGGAACTTCCCCTGTTACTAACGACGAACTCGGAGAGCCAAAAAAGAAAGTTGCAGTTCAATTAGAATCGCTGAATTTAACTTCCCATACCGGGGAAATCTTTCCCAAACCGAGGGACGGACACCAAGGGCCGCGCTTGTTGCTGGTACGTCACGGCGAAACCGACTGGAATAAAGCAGGTAAATTTCAAGGGCAAATTGACGTACCTCTCAACGATAACGGCCGCGAACAATCCAGGCGAGCAGCAGAATTTCTCAAGGATGTAAAATTAGATTTTGCGATCAGCAGTTCGATGCTGCGCCCGAAAGAAACTGCGGAAATTATTCTCCAATATCACGGCGGTTTGCAACTGGAACTGCGCGATGAGTTGAGAGAAATCAGCCACGGACTTTGGGAAGGAAAATTTGAATCAGAAATCGAAGAATCCTATCCGGGTTTGCTCGAAGAATGGAAAACATCTCCTGAAAAAGTCCAAATGCCCGAAGGAGAGAATTTGCAGCAAGTTTGGCAGAGGGCGATCGCATCTTGGCGAGAAATCGTACAATCAGTTTCTGGTACTGGGATTGTCGTTGCTCACGACGCCATTAACAAAGCTATTCTCTGCCACCTATTCGGTTTGGAACCCGAACATTTCTGGAAATTCAAACAAGGAAACGGAGCCGTTAGCGTGATTGATTATCCCCACGGCCCGGATGGTTTGCCGGTATTACAAGCGATGAATGTCACAACTCATTTGAGCGGCGGCGTTTTTGACCAAACAGCAGCCGGAGCACTGTAATTAGTAAAGTCCTGGGCGCGAACCCGTAGCGGAAGGAACGCCCACCGCTACGGGTTCGCGCCTGAAAAATGTTTGAATTTTGATAACAACCGCGCCCGACGCTTAGGAAGTTCTTAATTCCTGAAACTAATGCGGTGGATTGCTTCTTCCTTCTTCCTTCTATCCTTTACATCCGTTACATAATCCGTTGCCGAACTTCCTTCTTCCTTCTGCTATATGAGCCGCGAACTGCTACAAAATGTACGAGTGCTAGATCCTGTTTCAGGGAGCGATCGCATCGCTGATATTCTAATTACCGAAGGCCAGATCGAAGCCATTGCAGAAAAAATTGCTGAGTTTCCCGCTGACACCCAAGTGCGGGATTGCCGGGGACTGATTTTGGGGCCGGGGTTAACTGATATCTACAGTCACAGCGGAGAACCGGGTTTTGAGGATCGGGAAACCCTGGAATCTTTGATGCAGGCTGCAGCGGCTGGCGGTTTTACGCGAGTGGCGATTTTGCCAGATACCTCGCCGCCTGTTGACAATTTGGCCGGTTTAGCTTTGTTGCAGCAACATATCCGCAATTTGTCGCCCGGGCTGCCCCGCTTGTATTTTTGGGGCGCGCTGACAGCGGGCGTGAAAGGGCAGCAGATGGCCGAGTTGGGCGAGCTGGCCTCCTCTGCGGTGGTGGGTTTTGCGGACGGTTTGCCGCTGTCTAATCCGGCTCTGGTGAGGCGTTTGCTGGAGTATATCAAGCCTTTGGGCAAGTCTGCTGCTTTGTGGCCGTGCGATCGAACTTTGGCAGGAAAGGGTGCGGTGAGGGAGGGTGCGATGTCGGTGCGGTTGGGTTTACCAGGAATTCCGGCGAGTGCGGAAACTTCGGCTTTGGCGGCAATTCTGGAGTTGGTGGCATCTGCGGGAACTCCAGTGCACATTATGCGCGTTTCTACAGCCCGCAGCGTGGAATTGATTCGGGATGCGAAGGCGCGGGGTTTGCCGGTGACTGCGAGTGTGACTTGGATGCACTTGCTGTTGAATGTCGGGGCAATTTCAGGAAACTCTCAAGATGCCGGCGGGAAAAATGCTCTGACTGCTTCGTTGGCTTACGATCCGAATTTACGTCTGGAACCGCCCTTGGGCAATCTCAGCGACCAATTAGCGCTGATTCAAGCTGTGAAAGATGGCGTAATTGATGCGATCGCGATCGACCACAATCCGCATACTTATGAGGAAAAAACTGTGGCTTTTGCTGATAGTCCGCCCGGGGCGATCGGTTTGGAATTAGCTTTGCCTTCACTGTGGCACGGACTGGTAGAAACCGGCGAATTTTCGGCTTTAGAACTGTGGCGAGTGTTGAGCGCAGGCCCTGCCGTTTGTCTCGGACAAACCCCCCCCATGGTTGCACCGGGAGTCTCTGCTGAGTTGATTTTGTTCGATCCGGAAATGAGTTGGACTGTTGACGGGCAAAGTCTGAAGTCGCGATCGGCAAATACGCCTTGGTTGGGACAGCAATTAGCAGGAAAAGTTGTACAAACCTGGATTAATTGACCCTTGGGATTGGGAGCGTTTAACGAACCGCGAAGGCGCGAAGGGCGCGAAGGAAGAAAATGATCGGTAATTTGGTACGTGGAAGCTTTTGATAAGGCAGGTTAAATACATGATTGCTGTCGTTCCTTCGTGGAATTCCCCACCGCAAGACTTGACATTGGATCTGGGCGAAATTCATGTTTGGCGCGTGTCTCTGGCTCAAACAGAATCTTGCTTGCAGAGTTTACAAGAGACTCTCTCTACCGACGAGCGGACAAAAGCCGAGGGTTTTCACTTTCCCAAAGGTCGATCGCAATTTATTGTGAGTCGTGGCGCGCTGAGAGCGATTCTGAGTCGCTATCTTAACATAAATTCTCACGTTTTGCGCTTTGACTACAATCCCTACGGCAAACCTTCTCTCATCGCCGCCCAAGGTGGAAATACTCTCCGTTTCAATTTATCTCACTCAGGGAACATGGCTCTAATTGCGATTACCAAAAATCGAGATATTGGTGTCGATATTGAAGGAATCAATCCCACATTTCCTTGTCTGGAAATTGCTGAAAAGTTTTTTTCACCCTTAGAACACTCTGTGTTGCGTTCGCTCCCAGAACATCTCCAACCCAGAGCTTTTTTTACCTGCTGGACTCGCAAAGAAGCCTATATCAAAGCAGTCGGTAAAGGACTTTCTATTCCCCTGAATCAGTTTGATGTCACCCTCGCACCAGGAGAACCTGCCGCGCTGTTAAATGTTGAAGACAACCCCGAAGAAGCATCGAGATGGTCTTTAATTGAATTAATTCCGAGTTCAGATATGGTGGCGGCTGTTGCGGTTGCAGGAGATTGCTCGAAACTTCATTGTTGGCAGTGGACGGGGGAGTTTTGAGTTATGGTTCGTATCATTTGCCAAAATAACCTTGGCTTCGACTCAACGGAGAGAACTTAAAAAAGCAACTCTAGGCAAGATCCCAACTCATATAAAATATAAAAATTAAAATCTAAAATATAAATTTTTATGAGACTGTTCTATTCTGTAGGATGCCGGACCCTCGATGCTAAAAAACCAGGTTTATGAGTGTATTTCTCCTTACTCAAACCAGGCTCTCCTAAAGCGCATTTCTCACTTAGAGACTCAAAAAACCTAATTTTAATTTAATTTTAGTCAATAAAAAAATGCTTATTACTGATTACGAGTCCTCGCTTTTTGGTCGCGTAATGTATTAAATAAAGTCCGATCGACTTTTGGGCAATATTACCTGCAATTCCTGACAGCGTTGCAGATAATTTTGCGCCACCCGATCCAGGGGATTCTTTCGCAGGCAATCAGCAAACTGTTCTGCGGCTTCTTGATGTTTAGCAGCAGCGTAGTTGTACAGCGCTTCTAAAAATACGGGCAAAGTTGCTAATTTGCCCTCTTTCACTTCTGGTGCATCTGCATCAAAGACTTCGTAAATCGTCAGCAAATCCGATTTACCTTTCACTCGAACACAGCCGATATTTCGGATTGCGTAACTTGCTGTATCGCTCAACTCTAAGAAAGTATTTTGAGTAATCAGCATCGACACACCGTAACTTTTCGTCAAGCTTTCCACCCGCGAGGCTAAATTCACCGCGTCGCCAATCACCGTACTGTCCATCCTGTTAGTTGACCCCACTGTTCCTAACATCAATGAACCCGTATTGATGCCAATTCCAATTTTAATAGGTTCGTAGCTGCAACTAATGCGATGTTGATTGTATTTATGGAGACTGTGCAGCATAGCAATTCCTGCCTTGACTGCATCGTCTGCACTGTAGCCAAACAACGCCATAATTGCATCGCCAATATATTTATCAATAAAGCCATTATTTTTAATAATGCTTGGCTCCATTCGACTCAAATAAGAATTAATAAAATTGAAATTTTCCTGCGGTGTCATTTTCTCAGAAAGAGCCGTAAAATCCCGAATATCGGAAAACAATATTGACATTTCCTTTTCTACGCTCTCGCCGAGTAGAACGTCGCTCAAGCTATCGTGGCTTAGCAGCGAGACAAATTCATTCGGCACAAAGCGTTTAGCAGCTTCTGTTAATTTTAATTGCTGTGATAGGGCAAATTCTAGTTCCTGATTGATTTTCCGAAGTTCGGCATTTTGTTCTGCTAGTTTTTTATCCTGACTGTAGCTGTAGACGGCTTCTGTCACAGTCAATTTCAAGTCTTCAGTTTGCCAAGGTTTGCCGATGTAGCGGTATAGTTTTGCCTGTTTGATGGCATTTCCTACCGCCTCAATAGTCGCCTGACCAGTTAGCATCACCTTGAGAGTTTGGGGAGAAATTTCGTGAACTAGCCGCAACAATTCATCTCCTTTCATGTCAGGCATCACGTAATCCGAGATAATTAAAGGGATTTCATACCCGTCTTCGAGCAATTCAGCAATTAACTCTAGGGCATCTTTACCTCCTTCGGCAATTTCAATCTGATAAGTATTGCCTAAAGTCTCTTTTAATTCAGCTTTAAGACTTTTCAGAATAGTTTTTTCATCGTCAACGCAAATAATGACTTGTTTGATCATAGCGATAAGGCAGTTTTAATGGTTTCGATTAACTCTGATTCCGACCAAGGTTTCTGCAAACACCGATGGAGGTTGGCTTTGTCAAATGCCCTGTTCACGGCCTCTTCATCGGCTTGACCTGTTAGCATAATTTTTACTATGTTCGGGAATTTTTGATGAACTATAACCAGAAATTCATCTCCTTTCATTCCTGGCATTAGCCAATCCGATACAATCAAGATAATTGAAACTTCTTCGTCATTTAATTCATCAATTAACTCTAAAGCCTCGGCTGGATTTTCTGCTAGCTCATACAAGTAAGCATTCCCAAAGGCTGATTTTAGTTGAGTTTTTAGGCTGTGTAAAACTACTTTTTCGTCATCAACACACAGGATGATTGGTTTAGACATTTTTGCTGGCTCAACTAATTGTTTACGGGAGAGTAACAGGCAGAATAACCGTAAAGGTAGTTTTGCCGCAAACGGATTCAACTTCTATTTTACCGCGATGTTTGTCAACTATCTTTCTGACTATATCGAGACCTAGACCGCTGCCTTCTCCGGGGGGTTTCGTTGTGAAGAAGGGATCGAATATTTTGGGCATGACTTCTGGAGGAATTCCTTTGCCACTATCTGTAACGCTGACTTTGATATAGTTGCCTTCCTGAACGATACCTAGAGTTAATGTGCCTTTATTGTCCATCGCTTGCAGGGCATTGTGAATCAGATTTGTCCATACCTGATTTAGTTGGTCTACATAGCACACCACCGGCGGTATTTTTGGGAAATTGCGGATCACTTCTACGCCGTGTTTGAGGTTATTTTGATACAGGGTAAGTACGGTTTCTATGCCTTCAGTTATATTAGATTGAACCATCGCTTCTGATGAGTCGTAACGGGCATAAGTTTTCAGGGCAAAGACGACTTTAGAAGCGCGATCGGCTGCGGTATTAATTGTTTGGGTTCCTCGCTGGATTTCTGAGAGTTTGTAAGCCATTTCTAAGATGCGATCGCGATCGACCTTTTGCAGCAGAGACAGAAAGTCGTCGGCCTCGTAAATCCCCATATCTACCAAGGTGTCGGCGATATCATCCGCTTCGTCAATGTCTTCGCCTTCGAGTTGACTAATTAAAGCCCGCTTTAACTTCCTTTCTTCTTTAGCTGTTAAAGTCATATCTTTTTGTAGCGAGCGATACATTAATTCGCGGAAATTTTCAGATTCTGCGGGCGAAAGCGACTGAAACAGTGAGGGCAAATTCGTGAGAGTTTGACCCAAAAATTTAGTCATATTTCCAGCACTCGATCGGATCGCACCCAGCGGAGTATTCAATTCGTGGGCAACTCCGGCGACTAATTGACCTAAAGCTGCCATTTTTTCCGATTGAATCAGCTCTTCCTGAGTAGTTTGCAGGTGGTCTAATGCTGTTTTGAGTTCTTGGGTTCTTTCGGCGACTTGGAATTCGAGAGTGCGGTTGTATTCCGCTACCAATTTTTCGGCTTGTTTGCGTTGAGTGATGTCGGCAAAAGCTGCGATCGCATAACTCACCTTTCCTTTGTCATCATAGATGGGCGTTCCCCAAACCTCGATCGGAATAATCCTGTCAGGCTGGTGAATTTCCATATCGTCAACGTTAACGCTGGCCCCTTTAAAAGCATTGATAATTGGATCTTTTTCGGCGGGATAAATTTCGTTAGTACCTGCTAGATAAGCTTGATAAATCTCTCGAATTTCAGACGCATTATTAGCAACTTTATCTGTACCTAATAAATCCAGAGCGCGAGAATTAATATAATAAGGTTTGTCGCTCAAATTTGCGACAAATATCCCGATAGGAACCGCTTCTAAAATTTGGTAAAGTCTGCTTTTACTCTCAGACAATTCGGTATTCAAAGCTTGCAATTCCGCAAAGGATACTTGCAGTTGAGCCGCCATACTATTAAATGAATTTGCAAGTTCCCCGACTTCATCATCGCGGTTAATTATTACACTTTTACCCCATTCACCTCGCGCAATTTTTTTGGCAGCATCATTCAAAGACAAAATAGGTTTTGTTACCCACCTAGCCGTCACAATCCCGACAATTATCGCCACAATTAAAGCAGCAGCACACAACAAAATTGTTGCGGTATTATTGGCATTAATTTGTGCCATAAAATCGGCTTCGGGAACCACCACTACAATCAACCAATCCAATCCTTTGTCATCTTGCCAAGGCAGAACTTGTAAAAATTGTTTTTTACCCTGAACATCAAATTCTAGTGACTGCGAAGTTTTCAGAGATTGGAAATTGTTAAAATTAGTGGCTAAATATTGAGCCGTAGTTTTAGTAAAAGTATTTTTACTGTCAATTGCTTTAACTCGTTCGGCTCCGTAGTCTTTTTTGAATACGTGAAATGGTCTTTCTCCTGTCGAAGTTGCAACCAACATTCCCGATCGCTCGATAATAAAAACTTGTCCGTTTTTTCCAATTTTCAAGCTTTGCAAAAACTTGCCAATAGTGGACAGATTAATATTAGTTAGCAACACCCCTTGCAATTTTCTTTGTCGGTCGTAGAAAGGCATAGATGCGCCGAGATAAGCAGTCAGACCGGCCGTATTAGGATAAATTTCGCTCCAGGTGGGTTTGCCAGCAGCTACCGCAGCTTTGTACCACGGGCGAGTGCGCGGGTCGAAATTAGTTTTGTTGTTTAATAATGCGCCGATTTCCCCGGATTTATTGGTAGTATAGGTGCGAAAATCATAGTTACTTGCTGCTGTCGATACCCTCAAAGTCAGCGAGCCATTATCGAGCCTTTCTGCCCCTAAGTTGTCTCTTTGTTCTAAACCTAAACCCGTAAAAGTGAGCGTGTCAAATATCTGAAGCTGCCGCCAAAAATGACGCTGTAAAACAGGTAAATCTTGCAGGTTCAGCGTACCGATCTCGATCGCCGCAGCATTGATCTGGTTGACCTGATGGGGTACAGTCAGGTAAGTCCCCAGATTTTGTTTGACGCGGCTGCCTACTTCTGCCATCAGTCGATCGGCAATTTCATTGACTGCCTTTTGTCCGTTTTTAAATGAAAGATATCCTACCAGTCCCACCGCCGCGAAAATTTGCAAGACGAAGGGAACTATCAGAACAGTTCGCAGGGTGCGAGAGCGAGCAGTTTTGGCAGCGAAGCTACCAGCAGATTTAGTTCTGTTCATAATGAGAATCCTCGATCTTCATATCCTTGTGCGTTTTATTCACGGCGTCACAGTCATAAATTAACCCGGAATTAATGACTAAGTGCGGCAGATTCATCAAACGGCACGTATCCTAAAGGCACTTATTCTGAAGCCAGGAGGGAGGAGGCACTTATCCTAAAGCCAGGTTTTGGTCCAACTCCTTGATACAATTCTTGCCCTGAACCATAACCTTTTTTAACACAACCGACTGGAGCTAGTGTCCATGTAGGCGATGCCCACCTTGCATAGGGCTTGCTTAAAAAGTCTATATAGGAATGAGAATTAAATAACTTACAATTTATTGTTCTTGTGGGATGGGCGTCCCGCCCGTCCTTTCTGGACGGGCGG
>NZ_JAUBTB010000062.1:0-46359 GCF_036704965.1 Microcoleus sp. F10-B2
CGTCCCGCCCGTCCAGAAAGGACGGGCGGGACGCCCATCCCACAAATATGTGTAAATTATTTAATTCGCGATCCTAAGGGCTTACGCATCGATAATACTATCCCACTTTTGACTTTGGTTTAATATTCCAATAACCAATCCTCAATAACCTATAAGATTAAAAAAGTCCGTTTCCCTGAACGATTTCTTTAATTGTCGTCAGCGTATCTAACCCGATCAATCCCCGGCGATAACCTTTTTGGTTGGACATTCCCAAAAATATCGCATCTCCCCGATTTTGATAACGCCAAAACCGAGGCGAGGCATTAATAAAAGTTGAGGCGCTGTTAACATCCAGAGCAAATTGGCGACTTTCTAAGTAAGATTCAGTGGCGATACAGTCAGCGTGACCGCTGCTGTAGCGGTTGATCCAGCCGATCGCAATCTCTAAACTATCGACGACTTTAAACGCGATGGTTTTGTTTAAATAAGGTTGAGTCCACTCGTATGGTTCCGCCAGCTTCAAGTCTGGGAAATCTGCGACGAGATCGGCATCGGCGCTAATTTGAAAGCCTTTTTCTTTTAAACTGTTCCAAAGCCTGACTAAGGAAGAAGGCTTTTGGTTGCGATCGATGAGCACTTTCTCGATCGCGTTAACAGGATCGGGAACGCTTTGATGGCTGTCCAAAATCATCCACCTTGCCATCTCCAAACTGCCAGTCGGCGACCAATAAAGGTAACAATTTCCCATTGCCGACCTCAAAACTGGTGCTGTGCACAACCTTACCACCTGCTGCACCAAACTTGGCCTGCCGTAGGGAATAATTAAATTGAGATATTGGTCTTGAGTTACCAATTCTCTGATCGAAGCGCCCCGATCCGGTGGCAGTACCTGCAAACATCCCGAGGGCAAACCGACCTCATCGATCGCCGAAACCAAAGCTTCCCCAATTACAGTATTAGTTTGCCAGCTTTCGCTGCCGCCTTTAAGAATCAAACTGTTAGCGCTTTTGAGAGACAAACCCGCGGCGATCGCCCCCAACTCGGGAAACGCCTCGTAAATGAGAGCGATCGCCCCCAGCGGTAGCGACTGACAGTAAACCTGACAGCGATCGACCTGATAAGAAGCATTGATCACCCTGCCGATCGGATCTGGCATTTCCCCCAACCGTTCCAGAATTTGCACGGTTGTCTTGATCCGTTCCGGCGTCAGCTTCAGCCACTCTACTATCAAGTCGGGAATAGCCATGTCCCGACTCGCTTCTAGATCCAAAGTATTTGCTTCTAAAATGTCATTTTGCCGGCGTTTGAGGGCGCCCGCCATTGCCTGCAAAGCAGCAGCGCGATCGGCACTCTTTGTCGCCGCCAACTCCAAAGAAGCTTGGTAAGCGCGGCGCGCGACATTTGCCGCATCTGATGAATGACTAAAATCCTCTATTATCATCTAGCTAACGCCTGTAAGCAAGCCATACCATCAGCGCCGGCAACATGGCTAGCAGCACGGCGACCATTGCCCACAGAATAATATTTGGGCCCGGGGAGTACAGCGCCAGGGGCAACCAAATCACTAGCGGCACCAAAATCATGCCTAGGGCCAGCGGCAAGTAGTGCGCTTTCAAACCCGGATGCGCTCTGTTCCACTGGTTGCCCGTCCACCGCCAAGCCTGCTTGTAAGGATAGTTTGTCGATAGTTGCTCGATGACGTGTCCGCTTTCATCCAATACAAATATTTGCTGACAGCGGTTGCACCCAAAGGCTTCTGTCAACGTTATGGGGACGAGACGACCCCGCCGCCGGCAAGGGCAGGGGTACTCATCGTTTAAGTCAATCTTTGGGGCTTTTTGAGATGGCACGAGCGATCGGATAAAAAAGCGTTTTTGCAAAAATCATCGTTCACATATCCATTTAATTAAACTTGTTAATTCTGCCCGATCGAGGATTTTAAGTGCCTGTTCCGAGCGATCGCCCACTTGGCAATTTTGACTTACAAGTTCTGCATTCCATATTACCACTAACTTAGGTATTCTCTACCACCATTAGGAGTATACCGAAAACTTTCTGGATCTACTTTCCGGTTTTCTTGAGTTTTTTTTATCTTTAAAGCGGGTGACGCGATTCGAACGCGCGACATTCACCTTGGCAAGGTGACGCTCTACCACTGAGCTACACCCGCATTTCCTGCGGTATTAACTATATTGCCTTAGGTATGTTTGTTTGTCAAGTCTTTTATCTAATTTTTTTTTTACCAAATCAGCCCAGGGGCGATCGCGCCCCACTCCCTTTGACATTTGAGCAGCCTGAATTATTAACTAAATCAGTAATTGCCATCGTTTTGACAGCCATCCGCCGACAGCAAAGCTAAAATCAAGCTGGAATTTGGGAGAACACTGCTATGTCAGACTTAAATCGCGGAATCATGAAGTTCAAGGGAGCTGACAGCCCCATTGCGATCGCCATTTCGGCGATTGTCATTACGGGCGGAATCGGCTTCTTGATCTGGTGGGCCCTGCAATCAGCCTACACCTTCAGCTAACAGACTGCTCAAACGTAAAACTTATCAGGCACTCCTCAGAAGGCAGAATTTAATCAAAATTCTGTCTTTTGCATTTTTTGCCCTTAGTCGTGAGCTTTTTGCCAAGGAATGCCGATAGATGCCTGACCATTAAAGGATGGCCGTAAATCACCCGATCGGGCGAGTCGCTAGCACGATCCAAGATGGCTCTCCGATCGACTACTTTTGTAGTACACTTGTAAACAAGGCGCGCCGAGAGCGCAGTTTTAGATGCAAGTGTTTGCAAGGGTTGTATCTCAACACAAATTTATGGCAAGCTTTCAGGACATCTTCAAATACTACAGTCGCTACTGGAAAATATCAGTTTACAGCATAGGCGCATCCAGCGTTTTGGCGCTAGCCGATTTGCTTGTTCCCTACGCGATCGGTCAAATATTAAACGTATTGTCGAGTCAACCTACAGATACAGTAACCCAAAAACTGATAGCAGCGATCGCCTCTGTTACCGAGAACTCACCCAACAAAATATTATCGCTATCCGTCTTGCTGGGCATAATTTTTCTGGTAACTGTCGCCAAAGCACCGATACAGCCTTGGGTGGGAAATTGGTTCCACTGGGCGATACCGTTGAGGGCAAGGCGCGATCGAATGAGAGGTGCGATCGGCAAAATCCTCACCTTACCTCTAGAATTTTACGACGAAAACAACGCCGGACGGATTGCCAGCCGCATCGCCAAAGGTATCGCCAACCATACTTGGACTTACCCAGAAATTGCGGGCGAATTCATCCCCGAAGTCGTCCGCTTAATCGGCATTTTTGCCGTTATCTGGTTAATTGAGTGGCGGATTGGCTTATTAATTTTGGTTTCATTCCTATTTATCCTCAGTTTCACCCTCAAAAGTCTGCAACGGTTGACTGCGCGGGAAGAAATTCTGGATGAATACATCGAAGATACCGAAAGCCGCAACTCGGAAATTATCACCAACATCAAAACAGTCAAAGCTTTTGCGACAGAAAGCGATGAACTCAAAAGGCAAACAACCAGACTCGATCGCGAATTAAAAGTCGTGATCCACCGCATTCACAAAGGATACGTCACCCTGGGGACATACCAGCAGACAATCGTCCAGTTGTGTTTGTTTTCAGTTCTCGGTTTTAGCCTAGCAGCCACAGTTGCAGGCAAAATTTCCCTCGGATATTTTGTTACCGTCTACACGTTGGCAAGCATGGCATATTCCCAACTGCGTCCGATTAGCATTATCGCCGAATTATTGGCGCGCCGCTATTCTTCAATGATCCGGTTCCACGAGTTTATGCAAACGCCAGACGGTGTTGATGCGGTCAATTTAGCAGAAAATGCTCGATCGGCACAGCCACCTTATCAATTTACCGGCAAAGTTGAGTTCAGCGGTTTGACATTCGGGTACGACAGTCAAAAACCAGTTTTGCAGGATGTGAATTTATTGATTCATCCGCGTCAGACGGTTGCATTAGTCGGGCGATCGGGTTCCGGGAAATCGACTTTAGTTAAACTCCTGTTTCGCTACTTTGAACCCAACGGAGGCCGGATTCTGATCGACGGAGAAGATATTCGCAGCTTAGACGTGACTCGCTACCGCCAGCGTTTAGCGATTGTCCACCAAGAAGTAGACGTTTTTAACGGTACTTTGCTGGAAAATTTGACTTACGGAAACAGAAACGCAACTTTCGAGCAAGTTGAGGATGCTTGTCGCATCGCCAAAGTAGACGATTTTGTGCGGCTGTTGCCCCAAGGTTACTATACCGTAGTCGGGGAGAGAGGAATGCGGTTGTCCGGCGGTCAGCGGCAGCGGTTGGGGATTGCTAGGGCGCTGTTGGTGGAGCCGGATGTGTTAATTTTTGATGAGGCTACTTCTAGTTTGGATTATGAAAGCGAGCGATCGATCCAGGTAGCCATGCAGAATATTCTCGGTACGCGCACCACCATAATTATTGCCCACAGACTGAGTACAATTCGGGAAGCCGATGCGATCGTCGTGCTCGACGGCGGTAGAATCGTCGAAGTGGGCAGTCACGACGAACTCTTGAGTCAACAAGGCATTTACCGCCGCCTGCACTCCCTGCAAGAAACTGGGGAATTAGTGAATTAGGGATTTGGGCTAAGTCTAGACTTGGGGTAATCCGGGCAGGCACCAAGCCTAGACTTAGCAATGCGCACCTGAAACTGTATTCAATTTTCCTGTCTGCCCCTAAATAACTTATGTGTTCTCAACTTAATGATTAAACTTTTAAATATAATGTTGCAAAAAAACAAGAAGCTGCTAGGATGTTTAACTGTGGGTACAAATGGGTCGGTGCCCGAGCGGTTAATGGGGGCGGACTGTAAATCCGCTGGCTACGCCTACGCTGGTTCAAATCCAGCCCGGCCCACCACAATTTAAATAAAAATAAAAAGTTAAAAATTTTAATTTAACATTCTTAATTTTTTATGCCCGTGTAACTCAGTGGTAGAGTACCTCCTTGGTAAGGAGGAAGTCACGAGTTCAAATCTCGTCACGGGCTTACTGGTATCTAGTATATCCCTCAAGGGTTTCAGGTTCATTACATCACAAGAAAATCCCTTTTCCACTCAACTTTCGCGCTAATGGTTTTCGGCGTTGCTGAATTAGAGTACGATCAATTGAGAGTGCGATCGCCCAAAAATAACACTTCACAAAACGAAGAGGTTATGCGTCCTGAATGCCAGTCAACTCATGTTAATAAAAATGGTCATAAAAAAGGTAAACAGAATTATATTTGTGTCGGTGGGGGTAGACAATTTATAGATTGCTATCAACCTCATAAAGTTTACTCGGAAAATGTGCAACGTGAATGTCTCAAAATGTATGTCAATGGTCTGGGTTTTCGAGCAATTGAGAGGATTTGCATGAGTACATCACACAAGCATTATAAATTGGGTATAGCTTGTAGGAGAATTGCTCCCTGATGCTTACGAACCAGACACAATTCCCCTGGTGGGAGAACTTGATGAACTAGAAACGTTTGTTGGTAAAAAGATGTTGGTAAAAAAAAATAAGATTTGGTAAGCGACGGCAGTAAATCACTTTCAGCCAGGGATTTTAGGATGGGTATTGGGAACTCATAGTGCTACAACTTTTCTGCCACTATGGGAGCTAGTTGGCAATTGGAAATGTTACTTTTATATCACAGATGGATGGCCAGTTTACCCCATGTTTATTCCAGATGGAGACCAAATTATCTGTAAAACTTACATGACCAGAGTAGAGGGCGAGAATACGCGACTACGACATTATTTTGCTAGACTTCATCGTAAGACACTGTGCTATTCTCCAGGAGGGAGAAATGCTCAAACATTCAATCAGGTTAGTAATTCATTATCTTAAGTTTTGGGGTGTTCCGGTTCCCTATCCATCGTATCATTTCAATCGCGCTCAAACGAGGCAAATCGGGTAGCCAAAACATCCCTTGACCGCACTTATCATACCTCAATTCAGCAACGCCCAAATTTTTAACGGTGGATAAGTACTCAGGCGATCGATCTTAGTGACGGAGTTGTGCTAGATTTAGCGCTCGTGCAGGCGTATAGCCAGTGGTTGGGTTTTAAAGGGCGATCGCTCCATCGGGTAGAGTTTGATATGCGAAGGGCGATCGTATCCCTAGATAAACCTCTCGGTTTTTTCGGTTTCAGGAGGTTCAGACTCGTGAAAGGCGAAAATTATCACGGTGTGATACTTGAAGGGCGGAATCTGGGTTCTATCTTTTTTCGGTAATAGGTAACACTATCTCAAATTCACTTCCTCCCCCCAAGGTAGAATTCACATTAATTGTTCCGCCGTGGGTTTCGACTACTATCTGGCGGGCGATCGCTAATCCCAATCCGGTTCCTTTTCCCACTCCTTTGGTCGTAAACAAGTGGTCAAATATCTTTTCCTTGACTGATTCATTCATGCCGCAGCCATTATCGGCAATGGCAATTTTTACCCCATCATTTTCCATCGATGTTTCAATGATAATTCGATTGGGATGAGCCTTAATTTCTGCAATATCTCGCCCGGTATTCGCTTCGTCCAAAGCATCGATCGCATTGGCGAGAATATTCATAAATACCTGATTGAGTTGGCCGGGAAAACACTCGATCGCAGGTAAATTTCCATACTTGGTAATCACTTCGATGGCGGGACGTTGGTGATTGGCTTTCAGGCGATGTTTGAGAATTAAAAGCGTGCTGTCGATGCCTTCGTGAATGTTGAAAGGAACTTTATAATCTCGATCGGCACGCGAGAAAGTGCGGAGGCTGGTACTGATATTTTTGAGCCTGTCACACGCCGCCGACATGGAATCCATCATCTTAGGTAAATCTTCTAAGGTATATTCCAAATCAATTTCTTCGGCATGGTCGATAATTTGTTCGCTCTGGTTGGGGAAAGTTTCTTGATAGAGTTGCAAGTGTTCGAGCAACTCGGCAATAGTAGGTTTAGTTTCCAGGAGACTGGCAGCGATAAAACCCAAAGGATTATTCATTTCATGGGCCACACCAGCTACTAAATTACCCAGTGCAGACATTTTTTCACTTTGGATTATTTGTAATTGGGCGTTTTGCAAGTTGTGTAATGCTTGTTCTAATTCGAGTGATTTTTGCTGGAAGGCAAGTTCTGCAATTTTGCGCTCGGTAATATCATCTGCAACCGAAGCAACTCCTATTAACTCGCCATCCGCATTCACAAGCACATTGTTATACCAAGCACAAATAATCGTTTTGCCATCCTTTGTGAGATTTTCATTAATATTGTGATTACCACCCTGCTGCGATATAATATCGGCGCTCACACCCTTTAGTTGTGCTTGAATCGCTTCAGGAACGATGAATGTGAAGTGACGACCCAAAGCCTCCTGTTTGGTATAGCCAAAGATTCGTTCTGCTGCTGGGTTCCAGTCAGTAACCAGAAAATTGATATCCCACTCTATGACGGCTACTGGAGTTTGCTCAACCAATAGCTGGAGTCGTTGCTGGGATGCTTGCAACCGAGATTGTGCTGCACTCAACCGATCGACCGATCGCTCTAGCTGTTGGGAATATTCTAGCGATCGCTCGTACAATTGAGCATTTTCTAGAGAAATAGCAGCTTGGGCGCAAAGCAAATTCAGGAGTTCGACGCGATCGCTCGTAAAAGCCCCCGTTGCTAAGTTATTTTCTATATATAAAATGCCTATCAATTTCCCTTGATGCAAAATCGGGCTGCACAGAATACTATACGGCTGCTGACGGATGATATACGGATCGTTGGCTAAATTCGGATCGGCGATCGCATCTAGCAAGACAACAGTCTGCTTGTTGTGCTTGACTTTGTAGATTAGTTTGAGGGGAATATCCTGACTCTCCTCAACCCGAAGGTTCTGCAACACAACTGGGTTTGTTCCCTCGGTAATTGAGCCTTTAATCAGCAGGCGGTTATCTCGCAACAGCATTAACACGCATTTATCAGCCCCCGCATTTTCGATGACTATAGAAAGCAACGAAGAAAGCAGTTTTTCGAGTTCGATTTCACCTGAGATAGTTTGGGAAGCTTTAAGAATGGCTGCTAAATCAAAAGCCACAGAGACGCTGCTACTGCTGGAACTGGGAGAACTGGTGGAGCTACTCCCCAATGAGAAGATTGTTTCTTGAGTGGAGAGGGGAGAACGGGTTTGCTGGAGGATGGGAGCCAGTAGTTGCCGACAGCATCGCTCCAAGTCGGCGACTTTGGCTTTAGCGCCCCAACGAGCATAGCCATAGTAGGCGTTCGTCATGTATTCGGCAGCAATGCGCACTTTACCCCAGTCGAGGTAAAATTTGGCGGCTAGTTCATTGGCTAGTGCTTCTTCTTGGATGTATTCGTTGGCTTTGGCTCCAATGATGGCGCGATCGTAATATTCAATTGCTTCGGCTTTATTGCCTAAAACCCGATACTTTTCTGCCTCAACTAAATACCATTTATGCTGATGATTGATGGGAGCATTCTGCGCCCACTGTTGCAAAATAGTTTGATGGGTTTCCACCAAGGCGAGAAATTCGGCTTGCTCAATTTCTGACTGCGTGGGGAAAAGTGCCAAATGCGACAGGGCTGTATAGAAATGGAAAATGGGAATCAGCATCAAGCCTGATATTGCCATTAAATGCTGTTTGACTTGAGCGCTATGGTCTAGAGCAGCCGTGTAATTACCAAAACAGTAGGCAAGGAGAAGTTTGTAGAAGTAAGCAAGAGCGATCGCACAAAGATCGTTGTCCTGATGGTGCTTAGGAATCATCGCCCTTTCATCATAAGCATCACCAATTAAGCAATCCGACAGAATATGAGTTTCCCTCAAGTTCTGTATCGCCTGCTGTTTCATATCCAAATAATTCTTGGCAGAATATTGCTTCACCTCTGCCAGAATGCCCCTATAAACTGCGATCTCAGGTTCCCAAGTATCCAGTTCTACCCCACCAAAAAGGTTGGCATTTAAGTAAGTGCCAATGCTATAGCAAGCATTGAAAAAATCGCCAGTTTCTATACCAGCCGTATAGCCATCTTTACCCGTTAGCATCGTTGCTCTCAGAGCTTCCTGACGATGTTGGATAAAAGACCCAAATAGAAGTAGAACCTTGCTCTTGAATTCCCGCACATTCAATCGGTCAATCAAGTTCAATGCCAATCGCCCAAAGCGATAGCCTGTTTCCACTTCTCCCAAAAAGCCACACAGTACCAGACCATGAATTACATATCCCACTGTTGATGCAGGCGAATTCCCAAACTGGATCGATAAACTCACCATCGTCGCGCTCAGTATGGGCACTAATTCTGGCATTGCCTGAATAATAGGTGCAAATAGCATTCCTAACATTTGCATGGCGGCCTGAGTCTGAGGATCGCTCACGATCGGGAGATCGATTAGTTCTTCAATCCGTCTATTGCTTAGTTGGCCTGCAAGAGTTTGTAGCACTTGGCTAATTTTGGCTTCTTCAGGTGCAGTCGGGAGTTCTAACCCCAATTGCCCCAAGGCATCTCTACCTACTAAAATAGCTTTTAACATCTGGCTCTGGGCTGTCAGTGCCATGATTTGAATTTCGTAAATTTTAACTTTGTCGAAAATGGTCTGTGCTTGCTGCAATACCACTGTGGCAAGAAGTTCCATGCCATCAAAGTCACCATTCAAATAGGCAACTTCCACAGCCGTAACATACAGATTCAGAGTCAATTCATACTGATGTTGCCAGCATTTTGTCTGGAGTAATTCCATCCCCGTTTGCAAATAAACCCTTGCTGCGGCGTAAGCTGTAGAATTTCTCGCCTTCACTCCCGCTTGCAAATTCAGTTGAGCTAACTCTTCCCGTTCCCTTGATTGAGCAATTAACTCAATTCCTAAATTCAAATGCCCCACAATATCGAACAGTTTTTCCTCAAGCTCAATCTCTGATAAATTTTCGAGCAATAACCGTCCTATTGTGAGATGAGTCGTTTGTTTGTGGTCATCTGGAATTAGGGAATAGGCCGCTTGCTGCACGCGATCGTGTAAAAATTTGTAGGTAACATTTTGAGATTTTTCTGGCGTAACGGCTTGACTTTCTGCCCCTACATAAAATTTATAAACATCACCGATCGGTAAAATCAAACCTTCTTGCAATGCTTTCCATAAATTAGCTGCGGTTTCTACCTCCGATCGTTCCGAAACAATTGCTAATGTTGCTAGATCGAACTGATTGCCAATACAAGCAGCTAATTTCATAATATTCTGGGTTGCTAAAGGTAACTTTTCTAACTGCAACGCCATAAATTCTACGACATCATCGGTCAAGGCTTGTTGATTAATTTTAGACAGATAGCATTGCCAACAGCTTAACTCCAAGTTAAATTGAATGAGATTTTCTTCGTGTAGGGCTTTGAGAAATTGGGTGGCAAAAAAGGGGTTGCCTTTGGTTTTTTGATAGACTAATTGTGAAAGGTTTAATGTTAAATTTTCTGTAGTTTTTAGAGTGTCAGCGACTAATTGATTGATTTGGAATTGATTCAGGGGTGTTAAAGTAATAGTATTAATGGTTGCTTGTTTTTTTTGAATTTCACTCAAAGTCAGCATTAATGGATGGGCTGGATTGACTTCGTTATCCCGATAAGCACCAATAATGAAAAGATGACCCATATCAGCCATTAATAGCTGCATCAACTTTAATGATGCTGAATCAGCCCATTGTAAATCATCTAAAAATATTACTAAGGGATGTTTGGCGCTAGTAAAGACTTGGGTAAATTTTTGAAACAATAAATTAAAACGATTTTGGGCTGCCGTTCCCGATAATTCTACTGCTGGTGGTTGTTCGCCAATGATTTTTTCTAATTCGGGAATGACTTCAATAATTACCTGACCGTTGTCTCCGACAGTTTCTAATATTTGATTCTTCCATTGCTCTAGTTGGAGATCGCTTTCGGTTAATAATTGCCCCATTAAATCCCGAAATGCTTGTACGAAAGCACTGAAGGGAATATTGCGTTGGAATTGGTCGAATTTTCCTTTGATAAAATAACCGCGTTTGCGAACAATTGGTTTATGAACTTCGTTGACGACAGCGGTTTTCCCAGTCCCAGAAAAACCTGCTATCAGCATCATTTCTTTTGCACCCAGACTGACTCGATCGAATGCTTGGAGTAAAGTTTCTACTTCGGTTTTTCGTCCGTAGAGTTTGTCGGGGATAATGAAGCGATCGCACGCATCTCTTTGAGCAATGGGAAAATCATTAATCTCACCAGTTTCTTGTAGCTGATGCAAACATTTTTCTAAATCGTATTTCAGTCCCCAGGCACTTTGATAGCGGTCTTCCGCATTTTTCGCCATCAATTTCATCACTATGTCTGCCACCACCTGCGGTATTTTTTCTTCTCGACTGCCTTCTAAAAGTGCTGGTTGTTTGGCAATATGAGAATGTACTAACTCCATTGGGTCATTGGATTCAAAAGGTAATTTTCCGGTGAGTAATTCAAAGAAAGTCACACCCAAAGAATAAAAGTCAGTCCGATAGTCAATCCCTCGATTCATTCGACCTGTTTGTTCTGGAGAAATATAAGCTAGTGTCCCTTCTAATACATTGGGATTGATTAGTGTTTGCGTTTCTCGCGGTAACAAGGAGGCGATACTAAAGTCAATTAATTTAACTTGTTTGGTTGAGGAATTAATTAAGATATTACTGGGTTTGATGTCTTTGTGAATGATGCGTTCCCGATATAATAGCTCTAAGGCATTACAGAGGGCGATCGCGATCTCTAAAAAATTTTTCAAAGATAGCGTGTTTTCTCCTTTCAATGCCCATTCTTTCAAGGAAATGCCCCCAAACTCTTCCATCACTAACGCATAGCCATTTCTATAGATTTCTAAACTATAAGTTTGAATGATTTCTGCTTGATGAAGGTTTTTAGCAATCGTATATTGATTGCGAAATTGCACCAGTTCGTTGAAGGTGGGATACTGGTTTTTCAGGAGTTTGATGACAACGGGGAATCGGTCATTAGTACGGATAGCCCGATAAACTAAAGTGCGACTTCCTGAATAAACGGTTTCGAGAACTTGATAGTTGGGAATTTGAACTGTTGAATGAGTGTTAGTGTTTTGGTGGGAGTTATTCATTGCTGTTGTCGGTTGATAATCAATGGGTTAATGGTTATTAAATCAGACGTTATGCTGTCGCAAATTAACTGTTTTGTTCGGCTTTTATTGGGAGGATAATTGTAAATTCGGTGCTTTGACCTTGAGTAGAATTGACGTAAATGGAACCGCCATGTTTTTCGACTATTATAGATTTGGCGATCGCTAATCCCAATCCCGTACCTTTACCGACTGATTTCGTCGTAAATAAATGGTCAAATATCTTTTGTTTCACCTCTTCAATCATTCCTTTACCATTATCTGAAATAATAATTTTCACCACTTCATTCTCGACTGAAGTTTGAACGGTAATCCGGTTATTATTCGCCTTTATTTGGGCAAAACTCTGCCCAATATTCGCTTCATCCAAAGCATCGATCGCATTGGCGAGAATATTCATAAATACCTGATTGAGTTGGCCGGGAAAACACTCGATCGCAGGTAAATTTCCATACTTGGTAATCACTTCGATGGCGGGACGTTGGTGATTGGCTTTCAGGCGATGTTTGAGAATTAAAAGCGTGCTGTCGATGCCTTCGTGAATGTTGAAAGGAACTTTATAATCTCGATCGGCACGCGAGAAAGTGCGGAGGCTGGTACTGATATTTTTGAGCCTGTCACACGCCGCCGACATGGAATCCATCATCTTAGGTAAATCTTCTAAGGTATATTCCAAATCAATTTCTTCGGCATGGTCGATAATTTGTTCGCTCTGGTTGGGGAAAGTTTCTTGATAGAGTTGCAAGTGTTCGAGCAACTCGGCAATAGTAGGTTTAGTTTCCAGGAGACTGGCAGCGATAAAACCCAAAGGATTATTCATTTCATGCGCCACACCAGCTACTAAATTACCCAGTGCAGACATTTTTTCACTTTGGATTATTTGTAATTGAGCGTTTTGTAAGTTGTGTAATGCTCGTTCTAATTCCACTGATTTTTGCTGGAAGGCAAGTTCTGCTCGTTTGCGATCGCTAATATCCAAAAACAATCCATCCCAAATGGTTGAACCATCAGCCTGTCGTTCGCTTCGTGATTCACCGTGAACCCACTTGACAATGCCAGATGGAGTAATAATTCGCCCTTCCCAATGCCAAGGCGCGAACATTTGAACGGTGTGAGTGTAAGTTTGCTGGTAGAAATCCATATCATCTGGATGTACCATTTTGTCGAAAAACTCTGCATTGGCAACAGCTTGCTCTGGAGTAATTTCAAACAAACTGTAACAGTCGGCACTGATGTAATTTAAAGATAGGATGCCATCGGGATTCATGCGGTATTGATACACTACTCCCGGCACGTTATCTACTAAGTTATAAAAGCGAGACTGGGTGGCATTCAATTCATTTAGCGATCGCTGTAGCTGCTGCGAATAGTCTAGCGATCGCTCGTAAAGTCGGGCATTTTCCAGCGAAATAGCGGCTTGAGCGCAAAGGAGATTCAAGAGTTCGACGCGATCGCTCGTAAATGCCCCCATTGCTAAACTATTTTCCAGATATAAAATGCCCATCAACTTGCCTTGATGTAAAATCGGACTACACAAGATACTCTTCGGCTGCTGGCGCATGATATACGGATCGTTGGCTAAAGTAGGATCTGCTGTCGCATTCACCAGCACAACAGCCTGATTGTTGTGCTTGACTTTGTAAATGAGCTTTAGGGGAATTTCCTGACTCTCCTCAACAGGAATCCTCTGCAACACAACTGGGTTTGTGCCCTGGGTAATTGAGCCTTTAATTAGCAGGCGATCGTCTCGTAGCAGTGTTAATACGCATTTATCTGCCCCGGCATTTTCGATCGCCAGAGAAAGCAACGATGAAAGCAGTTTTTCGAGTTCGATTTCGCTGGAAATAGCTTGGGAAGCTTTCAAAATCGCTTTTAAATCTAGGGTATCTAAGATACTGCTGCTAGAAGTGGCCGAAGTTGTGGATGTGACAGTTGCTAATGGGAAGATGGTTTCGTTCGTGGAAAAGATCGAACGGGTTTGCTGTAATATAGGAGCAAGCAATTGAGAGTAGCGTTTTTCTAAGTCGGCGACTTTGGCTTTGGCTCCCCAACGAGCGTAGCAATAATAGGCTTCCTGCATATATCCTGCTGCTACTTTTTCTTTTCTACATTCAAGGTAGAATTTTGCTGCTAGCTCATTGCCGAGTGCTTCTAATTGAATATAGCCGTTGGTTTTGGCAAGAGCGATCGCGCGATCGTAATACTCCGCCGCTTGCCAATTTTGCTTGAGTATTCTGGCTTTTTCTGCCTCTACTAACTCATATTGATGGAGAAAATTTTCCTGCGCATGATTAACCCAAATCTTCATTGTTTGCTGGTTATCATCGACTATTTTCAAGCATTCAATCTGTTGACTTTCATCCAAGTCAGGATATTGAGCCAGTAAAGAGAGTGAATAGTAGAAGTTATGTTCGCTGACAGTTATTAAGCCCGGTGCATTTGCAGCATAAGGTACTGCTAGTGTCATGTAACGAACTGCTTCTTGATATTTACCAATCAAGTACAAAAATAAGGCTGTAAGGAGATAAAAAAGAAAGAGAGTCGTAAAATTTTTATTTGCAATCAGGTCAGACTCTAGTTGTTCAGCCTCTTGAACATATTCAGGCAATGCAAACTGACTAAAGTTATTTTCCTGCAAGTTCAAAATAGTCTGACGACCTATATGGAGAATGGTAGTTCCATATTTATGCTTGAGTTGCGTCAGAATTTGCAAATATTCGTCAAATTTCTTCTCTAATTCTGGCAACGGCAGAGCCAGAAACAACAGACTCACGCAATAATGAATAATTGAATACCCAGCATACTCTATGTCTCCAGTCTCCAAGCCACTACAAAATCCCTGTACGCCAATGGCTAAATCTACATTTTCTTGGGCAGGTTTTTGCCAGTGTCGGATGCAGTTTCCAAAGATATTGCAAACCTTAGCATTGTATGCTTTAGCACCCAGTTTTTCTAATATATCTACCGACATTTGCCCCAATTGATAGCCCCGATCTATATCTGCCATCGTTGCACAAAGTATCATGCCATAAAGACAATAAGCATAGGGTGCATACTTTGAATTACCGTATTGAATGGAGAGGTGAAGCAAAGTATTAATAATTTCCATCAATAATTCAGGTCGTTGAGCATAAGCTGGAGCAGTTAAGGCAATCAAGACCTCCATTGCCGCTTCCTTATTTGGATCGGTCATCAGGGGAAGATTGCTTAGCTCCTCAACTTGAAGTTGCTGCTTTTGAGGTGGATTTGGTTCTAAATTTACGTTAAGTTCTTGCAGACATGACAGCCCAACTTCGATCGCTCGCTCAAACTGAGATTGCACATTATGCAACTGTAACTGTATTCGATACACAGGCACGCGGTCTAAGATTGAGACTGATTTTTTGAGAGTAAAATCAATCAGTTCTTCCGCTTGTTTGTAGTTGCCATTGAGATATTCAACTTCTGAAATAGTTGTATATAGAAGATGAGTCAGTTCGTAGCTAGTCTCCCAACTATCATTCGATAACAGCATCTTACCTGTATTTAAATACTTCAGTGCTGCTTCATAAGCAGTGGCAGCTTTAGCTTTTTCACCCGCCTTTAAGTTCAGTCGGGCAATTAATTCTCGTTCTGATTCTTCTAGTAAAGTCACCCCGTAATTAATCTGGTTGAGAATGCCAAAAATCTTCTCATCCAAATTTTCAGCCGCAGTATTTTGTAATAACAGACGACCGATTTTTAAATGAGTAATCTGCCTTGAATGTTCGGGGATTAAAAAATACGCTGCTTGCTGAATTCGATCGTGCAGAAACTTATAGTAACACTGTTGAGTGTTGGCGGTTGAGTGTTGGGTATCTAGTTCCGAATTTTGATAAAATTTGTAAATTTCGCTCTGCGGTAAAACGAGTTCTTCTTGCAAAGCTTTCCACAATGCTGTGGCAGTTTCTATTTCCGATTGTTCGGAAATAATCGACAGAGTTGCTAAATCGAATTGGTTGCCTATACAAGCAGCTAACTTCAGAATGTTTTGGGTGGCACTGGGTAACTTTTGTAGTTGAATCGCCATGAATTCCACGACATCATCGGTGAGGGAGAGCGATCGCACTTGCGCGACATCGCATTGCCAGGAGCCTGTCTGCCAGTCAAATGTAATTAATCCATCCTCGTACAATGCTTTCAAAAACTGTGTGGTGAAAAACGGATTTCCTTTAGCTTTTCGATATACTAACTCGGTCAGGGGTAGAGCGCGATCGATCGCACAACTAAAAGTATCGGCAATCAGATAATTCACGTCAGATTGACTTAAAGGAATTAGCTCGATCGTATTGACAGTTGCCTTGGTTTTTTGGATTTCCTCCAACGCCAACATCAGCGGATGAGTGGGAAAAACTTCGTTATCCCGATATGCACCTATAATAAATAGATAGCCTCTCTCTGTTTTGCTCATTAACAGCTTCATCAAATTGAGAGATGCTGAATCAGCCCACTGTAAATCGTCCAAAAACATCACCAATGGATGCTCTGGTGTGGCAAACACTTCCATGAACTTTACAAATACTAAATTGAAGCGATTTTGGGCGGCACTACCTGTCAGTTCGATCGCATCTGGTTGTTTGCCGATAATTTGTTCGAGTTCGGGAATTACTTCGATCAAAATTTTGCCATTTTCACCCAAAGCAGAGAGAATTTTAGTTTTCCAATGCTCTAGATGAGCATCACTTTCTCCCAGCAATTGTCCCATCAAATCGCGGAATGCTTGTACTAATCCAGAAAACGGTATGTTGCGTTGAAATTGATCGTATTTTCCCTTGATAAAATAGCCTTTCGATCGCGCAATCGGTTTATGTACTTCATTGACGATTGCCGTTTTGCCAATCCCAGAGAAACCCGTGACTAACATTAGTTCGGAAGCACTATTGGCGACTCTTCCAAATGCTTGCATAAGGATTTCGATTTCCGCTTCTCGTCCGTAAAGTTTGTCTGGGATCAGAAAGCGATCGCTTAAATCTCTCTGTGCGATTTCAAAATCTTCGATCTTTCCTGTTTCCTGTAGTTGCGCTAAACATTTTTCTAGATCGTGTTTGATTCCCAAGGTACTTTGATAGCGATCTTCGGCATTCTTTGCCATCAGCTTCATCACTATATCCGCAAATACCTGGGGAATTTCTTTACTTTTGAATTTATCTGGTTTTTTTGCAATATGGCAATGCACTAAGTCCATTGGATCGTCAGACTGAAAAGGTAGATTTCCCGTTACTAATTCATACCAGGTAATCCCTAATGAATAATAGTCACTGCGATAATCTATACCTCGATTCATCCGTCCGGTTTGCTCTGGAGAAATGTATGCTAGAGTCCCTTCTAAAGCGTTAATACTCTGAATTTGTTGAGTTTCTCTCGGCAGTAAAGTTGAGATGGAAAAGTCAATTAATTTAACTTGCTTTGTATCGGGGTGAATGAGGATATTGGCAGGTTTAATATCCTTGTGAATGACGCGCTGTTGATGGATGTAATGGAGAATATCTGTCAATGACAAGGCAATCTGAATAAAATCTTCGAGTGTCAGCGGATTTTTTTGCGTAAATTGTTGCAACGAAATGCCACCAAAGTCTTCCATTACTAAGGCATATCCGTCGTGATAAGGTTCCAAGCTGTAGGGTTTGACAATGCCGGGAACATCTAAATTTTTGGTAATGCTATACTGATTGCGAAACTGTACCAATTCGCTAAAAGTAGGATATTGCCGTTTCATCAGTTTGATAATTACAGGTAATCCGTCATCAGTCCGAATCGCTCGATAAACTAATGTTCGACTCCCCGCATAAACTATTTGGCTGATTTGATAGTTGGGAATTTGAACGTTTACGTGCGTGTTAACGTCGATTTGCGCCCTATTTTTGTCAAATTTATTCACGATCTTAATTCCTGATTGATGAGTGATTTGGGAAATTTGTTTGAATGCGAAGGTAGAAGGTAAGTTAACGTGCATTTAAATTTTGTTAACTGGGTTTCTCGGCTTGAGTTGGTAAGGTGATTACAAATTCCGTTCCGCCGCCGAATTGAGAAGTGACGTGAATTGAACCGCCATGTTTTTCTACTATAATTTGACGAGCGATCGCTAATCCCAATCCCGTTCCCTTACCCACCGCTTTCGTGGTGAACAGATGGTCAAAAATGTGCTGCTTTACCTCTTCTGTCATGCCAATGCCATTATCGGCAATCTCGACCGTCACCCACTCGTTATCCTTCATTTCTGTCCGAATTGTAATCCGATTAGGATTAGCTTGAATCTCCTGAAAACAGCGTCCCTGATTCGATTCTTCCAGCGCATCGATCGCATTGGCGAGGATATTCATAAATACCTGATTGATTTGTCCGGGGAAACACTCAATTAAAGGTAAATTATCGTAGTTGGTAATCACTTCAATGGCGGGACGTTGGTCATTAGGTTTCAGGCGATGTTTGAGGATTAAGAGCGTACTGTCAATGCCTTCGTGAATATTGAAAGGCACTTTATAATCGCGATCGGCACGGGAGAAAGTACGTAAACTGGTACTGATATTTTTTAGCCTGTCACACGCCGCCGACATGGAATCAATTATCTTAGGTAAGTCTTCTAAGGTATATTCTAGATCGATTTCTTCGGCATGGTCGATAATTTCCTCGCTCTGGTTGGGGAAAGTTTCTTGATAGAGTGTCAAGTGTTCGATTAGTTCGGCAATAGTAGGTTTAGTTTCAAGGAGACTGGCAGAGATAAAACCAAGGGGGTTATTCATTTCATGCGCCACACCAGCCACTAAATTACCTAAAGCCGACATTTTTTCACTTTGAATTATTTGTAATTGGGCGTTTTGCAAGTTGTGTAATGCTTGTTCTAATTCGAGTGATTTTTGCTGTAAAGCAAGTTCTGCTCGTTTGCGATCGCTAATATCTCGCATCACAACTACTGCACCAACTTTGTTACCCCAAGGATCGAAAATTGCTTGTCCGCTAGCTAACAAACTTCTTCGAGAACCTTGCTTCGGCGCAATTACCATTTCGGCATTTTCGACGATTTCTCCTTGCAAAGCGCGAAACAGAGGAATTTCCGTTGTTGATAAGGGTGTTTGACCATCAGGTTGATAGAGTGAAAAATACTCTGTCCATTGTTCCGGCGGTAATGAATCCACTGGTAAGCCGTGAAATTCACGAGTTGCTTGGTTAAATAGAGTCAAAGTCCCACTAGCATCGCAGACAACAATTCCATCGGTAATATTGTGAATGATGGCATTCAAAAACTCTCGTTCCTTAGCTAGAGATGCTTCAGTTTGTTTTAATTGTTCTAGTGATGCTTGTAATGATTTAGATTTTTCCTGTTCTCGCTCATAAAGTCGGGCATTTTCAATAGAAATGGCGGCTTGAGCGCAGACTAAATTGAGCAGTTCGACGCGATCGCTCGTAAAAGCTCCCGTTGCTAAACTATTTTCTAGATATAAAATGCCTATCAACTTACCTTGATGCAAAATCGGACTGCACAAGATACTCTTAGGTTGCTGACGCATGATATATGGATCGTTAACTAAAGTCGGATCGGTACTCGGCTCGATCGACACAGCAGTCTGCTGGTGATGCTTGACTTTGTAAATTAACTTCAGAGGAATATCCTGACTTTCCTCAACCGGAAGGCGTTGCAACAGGACTGGGTTCGTGCCAACAGTAATTGACCCTTTAATTAACAGTCGATTGTCTTGCAAGAGCATTAACACGCACTTATCAGCTCCGGCATTTTCGATCGCAATAGAAAGCAATGATGAAAGCAGTTTTTCGAGTTCGATTTCACCTGAGATAGTTTGGGAAGCTTTCAGAATCGCTTTTAAATCTAGGGTATCTGAGACACTGCTACTGCTAGAAGTAGTGTCATTGGTCGATGTGGCAGTCCCTAATGCGAAAATAGTTTCATTAGTTGAGAGCTGAGAACGGGTTTGCTGTAATATGGGGGCAAGCAGTTGGCGATAGCGTTTTTCTAAGTCGGCAACTTTGGCTTTAGCGCCCCAGCGAGTATAGCCGTAATAGGCTTGGGTGATGTATTCTCCAGCAATGCGCTGTTTGCCCCACTCCAGGTAAAACTTTGCCGCCAGTTCGTTGGCTAAGGCTTCTTCTTGAACATATTGGTTAGCTTGAGCTAGAGAAATCGCCCGATCGTATAGATCGATGGCTTCACTTTTTTGTCCTAACACTCGACATTTTTCTGCTGCTACCAAATCAACCTTATGCTGATAGTTCATTGGAGCATGGTGCGCCCAGTGCTGTAAAAGAGTTTGGTTTTCTGCGACTCGCTCTAATGCGGTTGATACCTCACTAGATGATTGACTCAACTGTGCTAAAGCAATCAAAGAATCATATAAATAAAATGCAGCTTCGCAGACCATTCCCGTAGCTGCCGTTAAATAGTTTCTACCTAAGAGTGCATAATTGTTAGCTGGCTCAATTTCCCCAAACAAAAAGCAAAGGGTCAGCTTATACAAATAGAAGATATACAACCCAAATAGGTCATTTGCAGACAGCAGCAGGGGCAAAAATTCCGTCTCCTGGAGGGCTGAGCCAGACAACAGGGTGGGATGCTCTGCCAAACCTAGTAAATTTAACATAGATTGCCAATAGATCCGGCAGTAATTGGCGGTTATCAATTGGTTAACTTGCACCAAAGCATTGTAGTAGGTGCGCGTCTCTTGCTCTAAAATGTCTAGGGGCTGACTGCACCAAAAAGAATTTAGACACAAACAGTGGCCAGTATACCCGACGATTTCCAGCGATCCGACTTCTAAAGCAGTCGTGTAGCTCTCCCTCAAGAGTGGTAACGTTTCTTTGACATGAGATTTGCGGTGTCGGATACATATTCCCATCGTCATTAATACTTCAGGTTTGGTCGCTTTAGCATCTAATTTTGAGACGACATTCAATGCCAACTGACTAAACTGTGTGGCTAAATCCACATCTTGCAAGAGATTACAGACAATGCTGCTATAGCAAACATAGTTAGAAGCGGAAAGAGCGATGTTGCCATGCTGCAAGGATAATTTGACTGATAAGGAAGTCAGTAATGGAAACAACAGAGAGCCACAGAGGTAAGCTGCCGGCTGGATGCTTGTGGCAATCTGGAGAATGGCAATAACGTAGGCATCAGTCATTATCGGCAGATGAACAAACTCTGCAACTTCCCTGTCGCCAATCAAATCGCTAATCTCTTGGATTAACTGTTGAATATCGGCTGGTGTCGGTGATTCGGTCATCGTTACGCCCAACTGTTGCAAAAGCTGGATACCGATCGCGATCGCTTTTGTCAGTTTACTCTGGGAGGTTTTTGCTCGAATTCTAATTCGATAAACATTGAGCTGTTCCAGTAAAGATCGTGCCTGAGCAAGGACTGTCTCGATCGACTGTTCCATCGCCTCAAAGTCACCGCATAAAGAAGCTAATTCCGCCGCCTCGTCATGGAATGATAGTGTTATTTCATAGTGCTGCTGCCAAGCGTTTTCTCCCAACAAGGATAATCCAGTGCTGGCATATTCGCGACTAGCTTGATAAGCAGTGGCGCTTCTGGCTTTGCGACAGGCAATTAAATTGAGTTGGGCTAATTCTTCTCGTTCTGTTGGTTGGGTAATTAAAGCCGTGCCGTAGTTTAATTGATTGACGATTTCAAAAATACGGTCTTCTCTTGCTGGTGCGGAAATCTGTTGCAGCAGCAGTTGTCCGATTTGGTAATGAGTCGTCTGTTTTTGGTCATCAGGAATCAGGGAATAAGCTGCTTGCTGTACTCGGTCATGTAAGAATTTGTATGTAACAATCAGTTGATTTTCTGATGTAGGTGCTTGATTTTCTTGCCCGACATAAAACTTATAAATATCACCAATTGGTAAAACCAACCCTTCTTGCAAAGCTTTCCACAAAGCCGCAGCCGTCTCAATTTCCGATTGCTGCGAAACAATCGCCAAAGTTGCTAAATCAAAAGAGTTACCAATACAAGCAGCTAACTGCAAGACATCTTGAGTCGATCGCGGTAATTTTTGCAGTTGCCAACTCATAAAAGTTACAACGTCATCTGTAACTGCTTGAACCGTCACTTCTGATAGATTGCATTGCCAACAGCCGATCTCAAAGTCAAATTGGATTAATCCATCTTGATACAGTGCTTTGAGAAACTGGGTGGCAAAAAACGGATTTCCTTGAGTTTTTTGATAAATCAATACAGAAAGATGCCATGCTACATCTTCCGAACATTTGAGCGTGTCAGCCACTAAGTTATTTACTTGCTCTTGACTCAGTGGTGCTAAAGTAATCGTATTAATCTTTGCTTGTGATTTAGCAATTTCATTCAAAGTCAACATTAAGGGATGTCCTGGATTGACTTCATTATCGCGGTAGGCACCAATTATGAAAAGATGACTTGTATCAGCCATTAATAGCTGCATTAACTTGAGCGATGCCGAATCTGCCCATTGCAAGTCATCTAAAAATAGGACTAATGGATGTGATGCACTGGTGAAGACTTGCGTAAATTTTTGGAATAATAAATTAAAGCGATTTTGTGCCGCAGTTCCTGATAGCTCTATCGCTGGTGGTTGTTCGCCAATAATTCTTGAAATTTCAGGGATTACTTCAATAATTACTTGACCATTTTCGCCAACAGCCTCTAAAATTTTATTTTTCCATTGCTTTATTTTGAAATCACTTTCGCTTAATAATTGATCCATCAAATTCCGGAAGGATTGGACGAAGGCACTGAAGGGAATATTGCGTTGAAATTGGTCATATTTGCCTTTAATAAAATAGCCGCGCTGTCTGACAATTGGTTTATGCACTTCGTTGACAACGGCTGTTTTTCCAATTCCTGAAAAACCAGCTACTAGCATCATTTCTGTTGCACCTTGACTGACTCTATCAAATGCTTGTAGCAGGGTTTCTACTTCAGCTTCTCGTCCATAGATTTTGTCGGGTATGAGAAAGCGATCGCACAGATCCCTTTGGGCTATTTTAAAGCTCTCTATTTTCTGAGTTTCTTGAAGTTGACGTAAACATTTTTCTAGATCGTATTTGAGACCTAACGCACTCTGATAGCGGTCTTCCGCATTTTTTGCCATCAATTTGCTGACAATCTCTGAAAGTACAGAGGGAATTTGTGGATTAATTTCGTGTACTAATGGTGTGGCTTGGGCGATATGGCAATGCACTAATTCCATCGGGTCATTGGATTGAAATGGCAACTCTCCTGTCAGTAATTCGTAGAAGGTGACACCAGTTGAATAAAAATCAGTACGGTAGTCAATTCCCCGGTTCATTCTACCAGTTTGTTCGGGAGAAATGTAAGCAAGTGTTCCTTCTAATACATTGGGATTGATGAGAGTTTGGGTTTCTCTTGGTAGTAAAGATGCAATGCTAAAATCGATTAATTTGATTTGTTTGGTTTCCGGGTTAATTAAAATGTTGCTGGGTTTGAGGTCTTTGTGAATGATGCGTTCTCGGTAGAGAATATTTAAGGTGTGGCATAGTGCGATCGCCATTTGCAAAAACTCGCTTAAATCGGGTAGAGTTTTCCCTTGTTGAGTCCATTCTTTGAGAGAAATTCCCCCGAAGTCTTCCATTACCAGCGCATAGCTGTTTTGGTAGGGTTCCAAACTGTAGGTTTCGATGAGGCCGGGGAAGTTGAGGTTTTTGGCGATCGTATACTGATTGCGAAATTGCACCAGTTCGCTGAAGCTGGGATACTTACTCCGCAAGACTTTGATGGCGACGGGCTGTTTGTCGCCTGTGCGGAAACCTCGATAAACTAGGGTGCGAGTTCCTGAGTAAATGCGATCGAGCGTTTGATAACCTGTCAATGTAAAATTTTGAGTTTTCATATTTTTATTATCTGCCTCATCGGCGGGCTGTTTGTAGCTTAACAGAAGAAAAGATAGTTTCCAACTCCTGTGATAGTTAAGTATAATTAATATGACCTAAATCGCTGGGAGTTGTGATTTGTATCACGAAAAAATGCCTTTTTAAAAATAAACCAATCCAATTTTATTTAAAAATTAAATAGCCTCATCCATAGGGGAATAGTGAATAATAAACTAAGGCAGCCCATGCCGATCGCAGTTACGGCTAATTCGCGATCGAGATTGAAAGCTTCTGCCAGCAATGTAGTACCAAAAGCAGGAGGCATTGCCATTTGCAGCACTAGCACAAGTCGCGGCGCGCCCGCGATTCCAAAAAATGTTAATCCCGTGCCAATTACCAAGGGAATTAACAGCATTTTAATCGCCAGACAAGCCAAAACTTGTTTGAGGTTGTGCAAGGAATTCAACTTGCTCAACTGCATCCCGATCGTAATTAAAGATAAAGTAATGACAGTCCAAGCGCCTGTGGTTAACAATTCTGCGATTTGTGCCGACAGCGGCAAGCTGCGCGAGACAAACCCCAGACCAAAAGCCCACAGTGCCGGATTCAGAAAAATTGCCCGCACCGGACCTAACCAACTCTGACGGCGATCGCTTTTACCGCAGACAGAAGCAACAGCTACTCCCAGTATATTGATTGCCATGGTAGTGCCTAGCAAGTCGTAAAACAACGCCCAGGCAAAGTGTTCCGCGCCTAATAAGGACAAGGTGACGGGAATGCCTAAAAAACCCGTATTACCAACCATCGCTGCCAATAAGAAGCTGCCTTGAGCGGGCAAACTCCAAGCGCTGGTTTGTTCCGGGCTATTTTGGGCGATCGGATTAAGAGTCTTGAAACGTTCGTCGCCGACATCGAAATTTATCAAAATCCCAGCGAGTCCTCCACCTGCTAGAATTGCCGCCCAAGCTATCAGCGGCGCCATCCAAATAGCACCCGACAAATTGGCGCTGCGGATAAAAGCAACAATGCTCAATGGCGTGCCAAAGAAGAAAAGAAACTTGGCTAAATATGTAGAATAGCTTCTCGGTAACAGGCGGCCGAGAAAAAATCCCAACGCCACCCATCCGAACAGATTTAGATAAAGTTTGAGCAGCGGATTTTCTAAATAAACCATGATTGACTAAATATTTTAGGACTGGCGCCGATAGTCAGAAACCGGGTTTTTTTACGAAAATATTTCGTTGTTACCCGCAGATTCGGTAAAAAACCCGGTTTCTGTGGCCTTGATGCACATCCACTACTTTTGGCAACCTTTGCTAAATATTAATGCTTATTCAGCTTCGCAGATAATTTTCCAGACAGGCCTTGACATCCACAGAAGCGCGTGCAATCATAAAGTTGAGGAATAAATCAACATAGGTGAAAACTATGGCACGGCAAGCAAAACAATCATCTCAAGTTAAAAGTTCCAGCAGCCAAGCAGCCTCCAATACTCGCACCAAATTTACCCTCTACAATTTTGCCGGAAACGCAAAGGCATTCTATCTAGTCGATCGCATTAATTTAGAAAGAACACCAGGCGATATCCCTGAAAAATCAGTCGCTCACAGCATCATCATCATCGACCGTTCCGGCTCAATGTATTATGACTTAGAACCGCTGAAAGAAACTCTAATCAAGCTTTTGACCTTAGACGAATACAACAATTACCAGCTAATTGTCAGCCTGATTTCCTATGCTGACAAGGGGGACGTAATTTGTCACTTCCAGCGAATTCCCATTCAAGAAGTGCTGAAGTTTGACTCTCAATACATCAAAGAAATTCAAAAAATCCACACGGCTGGCTGTACCTGCATATCGCAGTCGATGCAACTCGCTAAATCTCTGGTTAAAGCCGGAGAAATGACAGCGATTAATTTGCACACAGACGGCTATGCAAATGACCCGAGTGCCAGTTATGAAGCTGCAAAATTAGGGGAAATTTGCGAAGAACTCAAAGACATGGATGTGTTTGCAAATACGATATCTTATGCCTGTGCAGACTTCAAACTGCTCTCCAAAATTGCCAACACCTTATCTGGAAATTGCATCCGCGCTGGCGAAGTCAAAATGGTTTATGATGCTCTTTACGACAGCACAAAACTGTTAGGCAGTTCCGTTGCGCCGCCGTTGGAAGAACCGTTAATCAAGGAATACGATTATCAAGTTTTTGTTTCCAAAAGTGGGAAAAAAATCAACGGTTCATCGAGCACGCTGAAAATCTGCGGGCTGAAAGCAGACGATCGGGGAATTTTTTACAAATATCAGAAAGTCGCCAAAGATGAGTATGACAAATTAGATGTTCCCGTTGCTCAAACTGATGAGTCAGTGTTTGCTTTTGCGAAAGCTAACCTCGCTGACGGCAATTTAAATACGGCTAAGTATGCGCTGGCGAGCACCTTCGACGCTACTTTGACGGAAAAACACGCTAAAGCTTTGACAAATGCCCAAATAGCGGAGTTTACGGAAGATTTGGAACAGGCTGTTTTTGCGCCTGATGTGTTGAAAAATCATGAAATTGGCGATCGGGTAAAAGTCAGCGAGAAAATTTCCCTGCTGGAGTTGATCGAGATATTGGAGGAAAACAGCAGCAGCATCATCATCAACTTGAAACACTTGCAAGAAAATTATCAGCGAAAAGGTTTGAAGCGAATTGAAGGAAAGCGAGACGAAAACGGCAACCTTGTCAAGCCTTGGCTGAAAACTGAATTCTTAGATGGTGGCGAATACGTGCAAATGGGTTCATTTGCCATCAATCAAAATACCGCTACCATCAATATGCTGATTACCCGCAAAGCTAAGCTGGTAAAAGTTGAGGATGAAACTTTAATCGCCGAAGTGGCGGGAATTCTAGTTACAGACCTCAATACTTTCAACAATTATACCATTGTCAGCGACGGCGAAGTTAATATCAAGTCGCTGCGAACCAAAATCAGCAGCAAACCAGTGTTTGATTTGCTCAAAAAATGCGGTGTCCTTGAAAAAGACGGTTCGCCCGTGCAAGAATTTGACTTCCGTTCAGAGTACGATATTAAGTTAGAGACTTTGCCCCTCGTGCCTTTTGACGGGCGTTACGGCAGCCTTGACGGAGTGTTTGAGGAACTCGCAAACATTAAAATTATCTCTAGCATCCTCTCGGCTCATTTGAAGGAGGAATCCGAGGCTTACACAGCGGAACAATTGGAAGAATTGAAACAGCATTATCTGTCAAAAAGCCTTTACATCAACTTTCCGACGACGACGGAATACACAGATTTAAAAAGTGCGATCGCCAAAGGTTCAGTAGATTCGCGAGTCAGCTACAAAATCGACATCGGCAGCAAAAACATTCTCAACTTCGGCAAATTGCACTCGGCCAACAAATTTCTCGATCGCCTTTATGAAGTTTACCACAAAAACACGGGCGAAAAGCTAGCAAAACCGACCTTTGACATCACGTTAGATGAGCCTGTTGTCTTCGCACACAAAACGCTGTCATCCCGAACAAAAATCACCAAAGTTGACGACTTGATGAAACTGATTTTCGATGAGTTTTTGGGGTTGGAGGATAACGGAATTGTGAGCGCTACTTTAGCCAAAGTTGGTGCAGATAGTTTGCTGCGCCTTTTGCAAGCGAAATGGCAGGAAGAAGATGTCAAGCGAGACGAATTTGTCGCGGCTTTAGCTAATGCAAACGAGCGACTGGAAGCTTATGCTGAAAAAGTGTACAGGGAAAAAGTTTCACCGCTGGTTTTCTATATCGGTTCTACCGGACTTATCCCGGATGAAATGGAGGCAAAAGCGGCGACTGCTGAGGAAATTAATTCTAAATACGGCAATTTGCAATTTTCTAAAGATGAGCAAGAGGGGATGTTTTTTGAAGTGGGAGACTGCATTATTAGCGTGTATGCTAAGAATGAGTATTTCACGGTAGGGAAGTAGGAATTAGGGTGAAGGTATAGGGTGCGCAGTGCGCACCTTAGCGCTGTAATCACTCGCCAGCGAGACGCACGCTCGGTATGATTCCGATATAATTGAGATGTTGCACCCTTCTCAATAAGGCTTTTACGGGCGGGTTTTCCGGCCCGCCGCACAACAAATTCATTCTTCGCTTCACAGGCGCGAAAGCCTGTTAAGGGAGAATGGTGCAAGATGTGAGCATCGGAATTAATGTTACCCACAGTCAGGAAACGGCAGTGCCGTTTCCCTACAATTAATCGGCGTAGGGAAACGGCACTGCCGTTTCCTCGGTATCATTCCGATGCAACCGCAAACGATATTACTTAAAACGGGATTTCTTCATCTTCATCTTCCACAGTCTTAGCCGTCATCCGCCAACTCGTAATATACTCAATTTGCACGTCAATTTTGTTAATAGCTTCCCCTAACCGCTTTTGGATGTATTGAGTCAGCGTCACCATAAAATCTAACTCAACTCCCACAGATAGGGCAAGTTTTGCCAAGCTAGCAAAATCTACCTTCAAAATCGAGGAACTGGATAACTTAAAATGGGGAGTATTTTCCTTATTTTGCACCAACATTGCTTTTTTAATGCGCTCTTTCAGATGATCAACTTCTGAATCCAGCAACTTCCATTCAGGCAAAATTTCTTTGTACCTTTCCCCCAATGCTGTTAAATCTTCACTCTCCGGTTCCGGTGCAATCTTCTTAGTAGATTTTCGCCGCTGCTGTACATTAGAATTCAACCGCCAACTAGCAATATCCTCCACTTCCAAACATGGATCATCGATGAGTTTGCCTAACTGTTTTTGAATTTCTTTCGTCAGCGTCACCGGAAAATTTAACTCAATTCCCTCAGTTTGCGTCAATCTTGCCAGGGTGAGAAAATCTACTTTCATAGCTATCGAACTGGAAAGCTCAAAATAAGAACTGTCTTTGAGCTTTTGGGCCAGCATCCCGGCTTTAATGCGTTCTTTCACTTCAGCGATTTCTGAATCTAGCGGCTTCCACTGAGATTCTATTTCCTGATATTTTTCCCCCAATGCTGTCAAGTTTTCCGTTGCCGGTTCGGGGTAACATTGGCCAAGGATTTCTAGCAGGCGGCGATGCACTCCAGCTAAATAAACCGCGTCCATCTTGGCATATTCTAGCTGCTTCTGGGTCAGAGGACGCTTTGCCCAATCGCCGCTTTGTTCTGTTTTATCAACATAAGCAATATCGCAAAGTGTTTCTATTAAAGTTTTGAGTTGTCGGTTGGGTAAGGGCAGGATGTAATAAGGAATCTGTCTCGCCATTTTCAATGTGCAAGTGACATTTTGAGCGTCGTCATTGCCTAGGAATCGGATGTCATAGCTGGCGTTGTGCAAGACTTTTTCAATATCTGGATTGACCATGATTTGGTTGATGAAATCTTTTGCTAATTCTGGTTGATCCAATACATCTAGTAGAAAAGTGGCATCTCCACTCGAATCAGTGGAGTCAGCTAACACCTGAATCAGAGATAATCTGGGGTTGGATTTATAGTCTGCTATTTCTGTGTCAACCCACAGGATTTTAGCTTTGGCAAATTTAGCTATGAGTGCTTTGATGTCGTTTGCTGCTGTTAAATAAGGCATTATTACAGACTTTTGCTATTAACTTTATGATTCTCTTATGCTATAGCAATTATCGGATCGATTGTCAACGATTCAAGCGCCGGACATGGCTGAACCTTAGTCATGGACACGCGCAGACCTCCGAAACCCGGTTTCTTCCTATATTTCTCGTTTCTGTTGGCAAAACTTGTAGAAACCGGGTTTCTAGCCTCCAGTTTAAAAAAAAGAATGCAGTCGATCGCACTATTGAGGATTGTCGCGAACTTCCTCTAAAAACCAGTTGCCTACTTCTGTATTTTCCGTCTGGCGACTGCGGCGCAAACCTTCCTCTAATAAAGCAACTTTTAGTCCCGGCAAAACTTGAGATTCCGTCAGACGTTCGCTTCCCCGGTTAGCAATTATTTTGAAAGCAATAACTTGCGCTTTTTGTACGTCTACTACCCAATACTCAGACACTCCTAATTCTTCATAAATCATTCTTTTGGTTCCCAAATCGTCAACGAGAGAACTGTCGGCAATTTCAATTGCTAAATCTGGGGAAACTGCGCTATCTAAATTCACTACTGAACTGCCGCGAGGTGCCGTTTGTACTCGATCTCCGATGTAGTAAGAAGCATCAGGTTGAGCGCCTCTGACACCCGTTTTGGCGTAGCTACAGTTGACCAGCAGTCTCATTTTTATACCTTTAGCAATGCCAAATAAATTGATTAAGATGACGATAATTCCGTTGTCATCAGCATGATCGGCCCCGACTGCTGCCATTTCAATCCTCAACTGTCCGTTGTAGTAGTAGCATTTTGCTCGATCGTACTCCGGCTGTTTAATAATTTCTATATATTCATCCCAAGTCGCTGTAACCCAGGTATCAGTTAGTAGTTTGGTTTGGAGTTGACTCATCATTACCTCACCGGAAAAAATCTTTGACTTTTGAGGGAAAACTTCTGAGTAGGGGCGAGCGCATTTTTATGATTCAGCAGTAAGGTACGCAGCGCGCACCTTACAAACTATTAACCTATGACTATTCTGCCACTTCCTCAGATTCCGATTCTTCGGCCGATTCTTCACCTGCAGGCGGCACTAAAGCCACAGCTACGATCGAATCATCCTCGTCCAACCGCTGCACCCGCACGCCCGTTGCTGTGCGCGATTGAGTAGAAATTGCACTCACAGCCTGACGGATAATAATACCTCGGTTGGTAACGATCATCAACTCGTCATCTTCGTTGACAATTCGCAGCGCCGCTACGTAATCTTTAGCCTTTTTAGACTTAAATTTAGTAGCCGTCAATCCCTTGCCAGCCCGTCTTTGCAGTCGGAATTGAGAAACTGGAACCCGCTTGCCGTACCCGTTGGTTGTGATTACCAACACGGAAGGAACTCCGCTGCTATTTTTCTGAATTTCTTCGGCTTCTTCGCCTTCTATTTCCTCGGCTTGCAGTTCTAATTCTTCATCTTCCAATTCCGCCTCTTCATTTTCCAATTCAGCAATTTCTGCCCCTTCAAATTCCGAGTCTTCAGTTTCTAATTGAGCAATATTAGCTCCCTCAAATTCCGAATCTTCTGCGTCCAATTCCGCAATCTCGGCAACAATTGAACTGGGCAAAATGTCCATGCTGATCAACTCATCGCCCGATCGCAATTTCATTGATTTTACACCCCGCGTCGCGCGGCCGACTGGGCGCAACTGTTCGTGATTGGTGCGGAAATGAATTGCCATCCCTTGGCGCGTGCCGATGATGATGCTGTCGCCCACTTTTGCTCTCCGCACCCAGCGCAGTTGGTCGCCTTCTTCTAGAGAAATCGCGATTAATCCGTTAGTGCGGATGTTGCCAAAAGCCGAAAGTGCGGTTTTCTTGATGTAGCCGCCGCGAGTCAGCATGACCAAATATTCTTCGCTGGTGAATTCTGTGACTGACACCATAGAAGTGATTTTTTCTTCTATTGGAATCGGCAGCAGTTGCACCACGGGAGTGCCGCGGGCAGTGCGGGAACAGACGGGGATTTGATAAGCTTTGACAGAGTAAACTACGCCCCTGTCGCTGAAGAACAAAACGCTGTCGTGATCGCAGCAGGAAAGGAAATGTTCTACTCCGTCGTCTTCTTTCATTTTCGCGCCTGCTTTGCCGCGAGTAGCGCGACTTTGGGCCTCGAAAGTGCTGACAGGCATCCGCTTGATGTAGCCTTGCTCGGTGATCAGAATAATTGCTTGTTCGTTGGCAATTAAATCTCTTTCATCGATTTCTCCTTCGGCGTGTTCGATGACGCTGCGTCTAGGAGTGGCGATTTTGGTTTGGATTTCGACTGCTTCAAATTCGGCGATTTCTAAGATGCGTTCCCGGCGCGCTAAGATATCTTCCAAATCGGCGATTTTAGCTCGCAATTCTTCGTGTTCTTGCTGAATTTTTTGCGCTTCTAATGCTGTCAAACGCCGGAGCTGCATTTGCAGAATTGCATCGGATTGCTGATCCGAAAGACCGTAATTATCCATCAATTCCTGTTTGGCTGCTGCGGAGTCGGCAGCGGCGCGAATTAGGTGAATAATTGCATCTAAGTTGTCTAGGGCAATTAATAAGCCTTGCAGAAGGTGGTCGCGTTCTTCTGCTTTGCGGAGTTCATATTGAGTCCGGCGAGTAATTGTCTCAATGCGGAAGTCTAGGAAGACATTGAGGAATTGGGAGAGCGTAAGTAGTTGGGGTTCCCCGTTTACTAGCGCTAACATATTGGCTCCAAAGTTGGCTTGGAGGGGTGTTTGTTTGTAGAGGTTGTTGAGGACGACGCGGGGATAGGCGTCGCGCTTGAGTTCGATCACGATGCGCATTCCGTCTCTGTCGCTTTCGTCGCGAATGTCGGAAATTCCATCTAATCTTTTGTCGTTGACAAGTTCGGCAATTTTCTCAATTAGCGCTGCCTTGTTTGTTTGGTAAGGCAATTCGGTGATAATAATTGCTTCTTTGTCGGGGCGGCCGGGATGTTCGATGGTTTCAATACCGGCGACTCCGCGCATTGTAATCGAACCGCGCCCGGTGGTGTAAGCATCGCGAATGCCACTTCTGCCGAGAATTTGCCCTCCGGTGGGAAAGTCCGGGCCGGGGATGTACTGCATCAATTCCAGGTCGGTAATTGCTGGATTGTGGATTAGTGCTACTAAACCGTCAATTATTTCGCCTAAATTGTGCGGCGGAATGTTGGTTGCCATCCCTACAGCAATCCCCGAGGAACCGTTGAGCAAAATTTGGGGAATGCGTGCCGGGAGTACGAGGGGTTCTTGCTGGGAACCGTCGAAGTTGTCGCCGAAATCAACTGTTTCCGAGTCGATGTCGCGCAGCATGGAGTCGCTAGTGAGAGCTGTGAGGCGACACTCGGTGTAACGCATCGCAGCGGGCGGGTCGTTGTCAACGGAGCCGAAGTTGCCGTGGCCGTTGATCAGGCGTTCCCGCATGGAGAAATCCTGAGCCATCCGCACCAGGGCGTCGTAAACCGCTGTATCTCCGTGCGGGTGATACTTGCCCAGCACCTCCCCCACGACGCGGGCGCATTTGCGGAAAGGTCGATCGGGAGCCAAGCCCAATTCGTTCATGGCGTAGAGAATGCGTCGGTGAACGGGCTTGAGACCGTCCCTGGCATCTGGTAGCGCCCGACCGACTATTACGCTCATGGCGTATTCCAAGTACGATCGGGACATCTCATTACCCAGATCCGTCGGGATTATCCGCGACTCAGAGGTGCTCATAGGTTGAAAAACTCCGTTAAAACTTTAAATTTGACCGCTATAAATGCCAAAAATGCGATAAAATCGGTTTGGATTCAGTAGAGCTGCCAAATATTGCAAATTACTCCTGAAATTATATCACAATTTGCCTTTGACTTTATGGGAAAATAGCCATAAAAATTAAGATAATTGTTGTTTAGTAAAACAGGCTGCTTTGTGAAGGGGAAAAAATAGTCTAAAATCTAAAATCTGAAATCTGAAATCTGAAATCTGAAATCTAAAATCTAAAATCTAAAATCTCCTGATGCTACCCGTCATCTACTCCGAAGATTTCTTGCTGCACAAGACTGGAATGCTTCACCCAGAGCGACCAGAACGTTTAACGGCGATCGCCAATGCTCTGAAAGCTGCTCCCTGGGCGGCTCAAATTGAGTGGCAACTGCCCACCCCAGTGGCGCAGCGCGAACAAGAACTGTTCGGGGCTATCAAAAAAGTTCACGCCCAAAGATACATCAAAGAAGTCGAACATTTGGCTAATCGGGGAGGCGGCTATCTCGACGGCGACACGCCGATTTCTGCTGAAAGTTACGACGTAGCGCTGCTGGCGGCGAGTGCTTGGCTCGATGGGGTCGATCGAGCGATCTCCGGAAGCGAACCGGCTTTTGTGCTGGCCAGGCCGCCGGGACACCACGCCGAAAACGCCCGCGCGATGGGTTTTTGCTTGTTTTCCAATGCTGCGATCGCCGCTCACTACGCCCTGGAACAGCCGGGAATCAACCGCGTCGCCGTTCTCGACTGGGACGTGCACCACGGCAACGGCACTCAATCGTTGGTGCAAAACTGCCGGCAAATTGCCTACTGTTCCCTGCACCAATCTCCTTGCTATCCGGGAACGGGAGATACCGACGAGCGCGGGGCCTACGACAACGTGCTGAACATTCCCCTGTATCCGGGCGGCGGCATAGCTGAATACCTGAGCGCCTTTGAATCTCTTGTCGTGCCTTTTTTGTCAAACTTTCAACCGGATTTGTTGATTGTCAGCGCCGGTTACGACGCTACTGCGTCCGATCCCTTGGCTAGCATGACTCTGGATCCGTCAGATTACGGTACTTTCACCGGATACTGCCTGCAAATCACCCGCCGCATCGCCTTTGGTTTGGAGGGGGGTTACGCGCTCAAAGAGTTGGCCGAGTCGGTTGTGGCAACTATTGACCGATGCCTCAATTAGCTGGAAAATTGGAAGAGGGGAAAATGACTTTGACAAGCGGTTAGAAACCGATTCAGAGCTTTTGAGGGCATCAGCGAAGCGATTATTTGGCGATCGCGCTTGATAGCCTTTTTCCCTCTTCCTTCTGACAAGCGAATTTCAAAGGTGGTACCCGCCACGCGATCGATCAGTGGGATCGATCCCAAATCGAAAATCTAAAATCCTCAAGCCCCCGAATTTATCCGTGCGGTCAATCCAAAATCCTTGCATCTAAAATCTAAAATCGAATGACTTGCGTGACAAACATCACAAATTTAAGAGATCCAAGTCACTTGGCATCAAAGTCTCGGTCACAGATTTTTAGCCAAAAAATCACACCGTGTCAATGTGTTCGATCGCCTTTGGAGTCGCTCGCAGAGAGCATAATAGGATTACAATTAGGCTGTAAAAATTTTATCTGTCTCAATCAACTAGGAGGTTTATCATGTCAGTATCCCAAATGACACTCGAAGAGTTATTTGGTCAGGTCATGTTCTCCAGTGTCGTGACTCGCCACGACCGGAGACAGCTCAGATCTGCCCTCTTAGAAAGAACACTGAATGATGATGAATATGCCATCATCAACCGACTGCTGTACAACGTGCGCCGCGGTTGGGTAAAAATTGTCGATTAAAGACGCAGCAGTCAACTTTCTGGAGGGGATCTAAAAGTAGAACTTGCCACCTCGGGAAGTTTTTTCGGTATTTAATACTTGGCTCGAAAGTTAGATGTGTTTGACAACGGTGTTAATTATCAAAAGCGCGCTAAACATCAGTCTATAGGTAGAGATAATTATAAAATAACAGGTTTTGGGTGCATCTCTACTTGTTGAAAAATTGTGAGTTTTGAGTTTTTAACTGAGAAGTTATAATAAACTCAAAACTCATAATTTTTTGCAGGGGAGATGTGAGATTAGAAATTGGGAAAGACTGATGCGCTAGGGGTTGGGAACCGCTATAAAGTTGATATTTGTTAAACGGGGATCGAAAATCAAAACTATCAGCAGTTTCCCGTTGAGGACGATTGTGCTATCGTTACAAGCACAGCGAGTCGCATTGGTCGATCGAACATTCCGGCAATTTGAGCCCGGAAGTGTCAAAATATTAACAACCTGTTCATCCCCAAAATATATGGCTCCCGCCGTTTTAATTGAAAATCTTCAGAAACGCTACGGCAATGTAGAAGCCGTTAAAGATGTTTCCTTCAAGGTAGAACCGGGGGAAATATTTGGTTTGCTAGGCCCCAACGGTGCAGGCAAAACCACAACCCTGCGGGTACTTTGTACTTTAACATCGCCAGACAGCGGACGCATTGAAGTGTCTGGTATTTCTGCTGTCAGCCAGCCGAGAATTGCCAGACAAAAACTCGGCTACGTCGCCCAAGAAGTTGCTCTCGATAAGGTGCTGACGGGGCGGGAACTCCTGCAACTGCAAGCAGCGCTTTACCATTTGCCGCGCAATACGATTAAAGGGCGGATTGCCGAAATGGTGAAACTCCTCGGTTTGGAAGAGTGGGAAAATAAAAAGACGGGTACTTATTCCGGCGGTATCCGCAAACGCTTGGATTTGGCTGCTGGATTGCTGCACCAGCCGGATGTTTTGGTATTAGACGAACCGACTGTCGGGCTGGATATTGAAAGCCGGGTGGTGGTGTGGGATTTCCTGCGGCGCTTGCGGGAGGAAGGTACGACGGTGTTGATTACGAGTCACTATCTCGAAGAAGTTGACGCTTTGGCCGATCGCGTGGCGATTATTGACAAGGGTACGGTGATTGCTGAGGGTACGCCGGAGGAGTTGAAAAATCGGGTTGGAGGTGATCGGGTGACTCTGCGGATTCGGGAGTTTTCGCCGATCGAAGAAGCCGAAACAGCTAAAAATCTGATGCAATCGCTGCCTTTTGTGCAGGAAGTAATTGTCAACGCGGCTCAAGGAAATTCTCTCAATTTAGTAGTAACACCGCAAAGCGATGCGCTGGTGACTATTCAGCAAGCTTTAAAAAATGCGGGATTGCCTACTTTTGGGATTGCTCAATCTCGGCCGAGTTTGGATGATGTGTATTTGGCTGCGACTGGTAAGACGCTGTTGGATGCGGAGTTGGCTGCTGCTAGCAACCGCGATTTGAAGGCGGAGCAAAAACAGGCGATGCGATCGTAGTTTAGTTTAATAAACCTCTCCAATAATTATTGTGGAACAGGCATCTTGCCTGTTCGAGACGCTCTTTCCCAGATCCCGTCAGGGGTTGAAACCCCTGCCTCAAAGCTAAAGTCCTCTCAAGAGGACTGAAGAAATCATTACTCATTAGTCCTCTTTAGAGGACTTTAGCTATTAGCCAGGGAATTAATTCCCTGGCGGCCTTTCGGTTGAAGCGAAAACCAATGAGCAATACTTTATCCTTATCTTTTCGGCAGATTTGATATCATACATCTAACACTTGCTCTGCTGTCAGCGCTAATTCTGGGAAAGTTCGGGATATAATGCGATCGCTCCCTCGGTAAGCAGTCATTTGATAAACGCCATTTTCATCAAGCAGGTAAACAAAAACAGTCGGCTCTTTCGGGTTGCCCAAATAGTTTCTGCTACCCAAAGCTAAATAATCGACAATCCAATATTCAGAAATTCCCAGCCGCTGATATTCATCCAGCTTGTCGATATAATCATCTTCCCAATTTGTTGAGACAACTTCTACAACTAATTGTGGTGGTTCTGTTAGTGCTGAATAGGCGAAGGGCTGCGACTCCCAGAGAGTTTTGTCTACTACAGTAACGTCAGGATGGCGGCCTTGTTCTTTACCATTTGGAGTTAACGTCCTCACCACAATTCTGCCAGATAGCCTGTAATTCAGGTGGAGTCTTTTTACCTCGTCGTGAAACGTATTTTCAATAAAATCCGCTACATTTTCGTGCAGTCTTATTGTTGGTAAGATTTGGACAATTTCTCCATTAACCAGTTCATAGCGTCCGTCTTCATCTGGAAGTTGCTTGATGAATCGATCGAAAGTGAGCATTTGTTTAGGTTTGGTAGGAGTTGCGATCGTGGTTTTATCTCATTGAGCTAGATATTTAAGACTATTCTGCAACCATTTTAACATACTGTTTTAACACAGGTGGGATCGTGAAAACTATTTCAGATTCATAGCTCAATTTTTCGATCATTCCCCGTCTTGCTAAAGATTGAATTGCTTGACATAATTCGCGCTGCGAACCTTGACATTTTGCCATGAATTGGGGAAACGAAACAGGTTCTATTTCATTACTAAGTTGCGAAATCGCCTGTTTTTCTATTTCCGACAACCGCTGATAGTGCTGCTGCAATATCGGTGTCAATTCGTCACCTAAAAATACTGGTTGATAACTCAAATAGTGAGAGACTCTACCGCCAAATAAGTGGTTAATGGTTTGAGCGACTAATTTTAACCAGAGGGGATTACCTTGATAAAGGTTAATCAATTCTGGCCAGGTTTCTTCATCCAACAAACCCTTTTGTCTAAGAATTTCTGTTGCTGCTTCACTTAAACCGGTTAACTGTAATGAACGTACTGCTGAATTATCGTCGGTGAATGTGATGATGTCTGAGGGAGGTTCCCAACTATTGAGGATTAAGCAGCTATGGTGGGGAATTTCGCCGATGAGTTTAAATAGGGTTCCGTAGTTTTCATATCCGGGTTTATAATTTCCTGCAAGTTGCCCGCTGCTGAGAATTTGCTGCACGTCATCTAGGATGATGAGACAGCGATTTTCGCGCAAAGTTTCTATTAGGATTGACAACTGATCATCCGTGTTTGTGGAAAAGTTAATATCGGTGCGATCGCAGATAAATTGAATAATATTTTTGAGGGTTGTTTCGAGGGGTGGGGAGGTGCGGAGACTGCGCCAGATGATGCGATCGAATTGAGTTTGAATTTGGGGGATGAGGTTACGGGCGATCGCACTTTTGCCGGTGCCTGTCATGCCTGTGATGGTGAGGAGGCGGCAGTTTTGGCGGGCGATCGAGTTTTCGAGGGCGGTGAGGGGTGAGTTGGGGTAGTTATAGAATGTTCTGAGCTCCGGTGCATCTCTTAAATCGAGTCGCGGTTTCTGTTGGGTGTCGTCTTCAGTTGAGGTTTGTGCAGGGGGTGAGTGTTGTGGAGTTTTTGGAGGGTTGGATGTTTCTGTGCAGACATTCATGCTACCAATTGATACATCTTTCCAAAAAGAAGAAATATTATTAGAGAAATCCATCCTATCTAATGTAGCTTTAAAATTAGATTTATTCACATCTTCATCTAACGTTGCTGAGAATAGCTGCCATATTTCTGAGGCGACTTTTTTAACATGGTTCTCAGTACAGTTACAAGTTTCGGCTATCTCCCCATATTTTTGACTAGACCAAACGCCAGTTAGTATTGTTTCCTGCAAACTACTTAAGTGTTTGCCCTTTTTGGTAAACACTAGCTCGTCTGCCCACTTCAAAACTTCTTGAACGTCCATAGGTTAGGTAGATGGGGAAATTTTGACGATTATCCCATTTTTTGCTACTTTTGGCAATCATAAGGTACTAAATAATACTTTTTACTATCTTTATAAAGGAGTAACTTTAGGAAAAATTTATGTAATTCCCTACTTTTTCCTACTGACACAACTCTATAAATGCTCAAAAATAAATTAGACCTAATTTCTTATTACTCAAAACAATGAGCAAAAATTTGACTATTTTCAGTTTAATTATTTTGCCTTACCTGGCTGGTGCAGTAGTATTATCTAACTTAACTACCGGCTGTACTGCAATAACGCAGACTCAAGCACTTTCCACAAGTAAAGCACAAAGAATGGTAGACAAGTGGGGAAATTCTAAGGGATCTATCCAAGTAATGGGTGTTAGAGAAGACTCAAACAGTAGTGCTGTGGCAACATTGCAAGTCTCAAATTTAAAATTTCTAGTTGATAATTATTTTACCAAGGGACAAAAACAAGTCAACTACTCTGGGCCAGGGCAAGCAAAATTCTCTCGTTATACAGATGGCACTTGGGTACTAACATATTTAGAGTTTAATAAAGGAGATGGCGATCTGCAAAATGCTTTTGTTATTAAAGACTTAAATATAAAAGATAATTGAACCAAGCCAGAAATCAAGGTGGTTCTTTGGCTAATAATTAATTATTAGCCAAAGAACCACCTTAATATATTTAAATTATCAAAAAAAACTATTTCAACAATTCATAATTGTGGGAAACGGTTTGATTTAGGTTTTTAGGAAGTACGGGCGATCACTGCCATCTCAGCAAAGCCGAAACCCTCTATTAATTATAGTCCCAGTTTTGAATAGCGTAAATACTAGCGTCTCTGCCTGAGCCTCTATAACCGACTTGTTCATAACTTACACTAAAATTAGTAACACCCCGCAGATCAACAGAAAAAGGAGTCACAACTCCTCGCACAACATTCACTGTTTTAGCTAACTTGCCCTCGATATAGACTTGTATTTTCACAGTTTGAATTTCGGAAGTATCAGGAATAGCTAAACTCACATTGGCAACACTTACCTTTTCTAACAATTTACAAGTTAGTTCGTACGGGTCACTCAAACTAAGTCTGGCATCAGGATTATAAATTTTTCTACCAACAACAATAGAACCATTAAACGTTTCCCAGTCAAAACGACTGGCGACTTTCACACATTGTAGTTGAGCCTGTCTTGCTTCTACTGGGGCAAAGGGGAGCATAGAAGAGCTTAAAATAATTCCTGCTGATAAGACTTTTTTCCACATAGTGAATACTCTCTAAATATCTAAGTAGACTAAATTATTGTCAACTTTAAATTGTGCAAGACTTACCCCCTACACCAAAGTGTCCAAGGTTTTATAATAGCCTTTAACCTCACTTTGCTGTTGCTTTTTGTCTGGAGAGGTAACTGCCAATATAGATGCTAATGCAACCTCCCAGAAAGAGCAAGGTGGAAAAAGGCGGAAAAAGGCGGAGCTTTTATTAACATACTTTACAAAAGTCGGATAATGGCGGATAATGGCGGATGTGTCCTAGACCATCAAAATCCTAAGCCCCAACTATGGACGTGCAAGAGGTGTTTAAATATATAGACGAACTAATAATGGCCCAAACTGGAAAGCAGCTTGATACTCTGCAATTGGCGATCCTTAAAGGTGTACTTAAGGGACAAAAATATAAGGACATAGCTGAGGAATATAATTGCACTCCTGGTCATGCTAAAGATGAAGCCTACGAACTCTGGGGTATTCTATCTAAAACCTTGGGTGAAGATGTAAATAGAGCTAATGTGCGTGCTAGAATTGAAAGGATTGTCATAAAAAATTCTCCAAGTTTACAATTTCCTAATTCTTTTAATATCAATTTTTGTTCTAATTCTACGCCGACTTCTAAGACTTACACACCAGAGGATCTGGAATTGGTTGGCGGTGATAATACAAGTGACAATACAAAAAATTATCCGACCAAAAATCAGGAAAATATCATAGAAAATGCCAGACGAAAAGCTAAATTAGAAACTGTCCCCCACTTGGCACAAATGGGATTAACCGCATCACAAATCGCACAAGCGTTAGATTTACCATTAGCAGAAGTGCAGGAGTTGATGTCTTGAGTTTTAGTATTTAGGAGTGAATTAAATCTCCTGCTTCTAATTCTTGCCATTCTCTATCTTCCTGGTAATGTTGCAACATTACCTCAGCTTGTTTTGCTAGAATATTTCGTCTCTCTTCTAGCGGCAATTGCATAAATTCTCGGCGACTGGGATAGTCGGCTAGTGTTGGTATTTCTAAAGCTATATCGGCGGGGTGCTTTTGAATCTGACCCTTGCAAATCAATGCTTCTATTCGAGATCCTTCTGCTTCTTCCGCCGCAATGTCAGCATCAATTTCCTCTCGGTTAGCATGGTAATAAGTCAAAGCTGCATAGACTTGGGTGAGAGTTAAATGCCCGATGCGATCGGCAATTTCTTCTGCACTCAAACTTTGCTTCTTGTACCAAATAGCAAGGCGCCGGACTGTAACACCCGTTCCGGCAATAATTGGACAGCCACCATGTATGTCAGGCTGACGGCTAATTAGAGTTCCTATATCGGTGATAGTTGACAAGATTTTTTCCTCCCTATTCCGATCGCTCTCTTATCTAGCATAGCACTGTCACAGCAAGCGCGATCGCCCCTAATTTTCTGGAAAATAACGCTCCAAAAATTCCTTAGCCGTAACAATAGGAATCCCCTCATATTCCTGCAACACTAACAAATCCAGATCGCCCGTAACATATTGCATCGGCACCAGCAGCGATCGCAGTTCCTAAAATAATATTGTCATTAGCATCTCGTAACTCAGGCACGTTGACAGTAGAAATCGGATAAATCTCCACTAACTCTCGTGTTCCGCTCATTAAACCATTAACGGTAAAATTCAAAGACTGTAATCTCGCCTGGAGTTTTTGTTTGGTCAAAGTATTCTCTAATTCTGCTAGTATTGGTTCAGAAGCACAAATTATGAGTTGACGAGTTCGAGCTAATCTGAATAAACGAGCTGGGATACCTCCCCACAGCCAGCCTGACACAAAGATATTAGTATCCACTACAATTTTGATTTGTGCGACTCTTTTTCAGAACGTTTCTCCCGACGCACTTCCCGCACAAGTTCGCAAATTTCTTCCATTGTTAACTCATCAGGATCTGGACTCGCTGCTTCTATTCGCCGTTCCCATTCCTCCCAGTCGAAACCTGCTACCTTTGCGATCGGATTAGGATCGACGGGTAAAGACTCTCTACGCCGCCGCAGTTCCTCCCAGTCGAAACCTGCTACCTTCTGAAAAACAATACTATCCCCTGTCACTGTAACTGCATATCGATCCCCAGGCTTCAATTGAGCCTCAATCTCAGCGGGAATTTCTAACTTACCACCGGGACTCACAGGAACTGTAATATTTGATTTCAGAATGTATTCTCGCAGGTGTTCGACGACTCTATCTTGCAGAGTTTCCGGCAGAGATTCCATCATCTCGACCAAAGTGGCGATCGCCCTTAATGACATCAGCCAATCCTCCTAGTAAATCACTTTTTTATTTAGCATCGTTGATGATAGCTTATGCTAAATTTTAGCACTATATTACTATGAAAAATTTAACAAACTTCTTCCGCTAAAAGCCGACCATCGCAGCGCTCATATTCATCTTCCAAAAGCCATGAATGAGCCTCATCATAGCTTGAGCTTAAAAACAGAGACTTATAGTTTGCTGATGGGTCATAAATACAAAAAAATCCATTCTTTCCACTCACTAACATCAAAATACGAGGCGGAAAAACAATCGGATCTACCCACAATTCGATAAATTCCCAATCATTAATTTGTTCGGCGAGGTCTGGTGCGTGGGATAACATGATATTTATCTGTTCCTTTGATAATTTTTATTTCAGCGTAATAAAGGGGAATACGACTACCATCTGATCTAATTTGATAGCCGATCGCATCGTCAAAGTAGAGTCCATAACGTTCATACAGCGGTTCTCGGAAAGATGAGGTATTCACGAATTAATTAACAATTCCCCAATCCCCCAATCCCCCAATCTAAAATCTAAAATCTAAAATCTAAACTTGTACCTCATCTTTCTGAGAAAGCCTATAGTCATCGGTTTCATCCTCAACTCCTGTCAGATATCCTCTGTCTATAATAGCTTCCGTCACTGCATCTAGTGTAGCTCTGTCATTGAAAACATGAGCTTTTCCCTCTTTCCTTAGCAGTCGTTCCACCTGTGACGTACCGGGAAGATGTTTGTCAAATAAACTACTTCTAGCGTCTGGTGTTAGTTCGCGTTTAATGCCACTCATCAACTAATTAGACAGGTAACAGGACATTCAGTTTACCAAAACCCTACACAAAGACCGATCGCCCGCCCAACACCACCAATACCTCCAGACTTGCTACTGTAAAGATAGTGAGATTTAATCAACAAGCAATTATGAGCGGTACTGTTACATCCCCCAACAACCTCAACCAGCAGCGGCCACTCTCCACGGCATCCGCTGACACTTCCAGTTCCCTGCTGGGCGACTTCATCCAAGAAACACTCGCCTTAACCAAGCGCCTGTTTATTCAATTGCAGCGCCGCCCCTCGACGCTAGTTGCAGGCATTATTCAGCCGCTGATGTGGTTGGTTTTGTTCGGAGCTCTGTTTGAAAATGCACCCGCAGGCTTGTTCGGCGAAAGCCAGAATTACGGACAATTTCTCGGCGCTGGTGTAATCGTTTTTACGGCATTTGCCGGGGCGCTCAATGCCGGTTTGCCGATTATGTTCGATCGCGAGTTCGGATTTCTCAACCGCTTGTTAGTCGCGCCCTTGGCTTCCAGATTTTCGATCGTCCTGGCTTCGGCTATTTTCATCGTCACCCTGAGTTTCATCCAAACCGGCGCAATCGTTACGGCGGGAGCGTTTTTGGGCGCGGGATTCCCCGGAATTGCCGGACTGGGGGCGATCGCCCTAATAGTCCTGCTGTTAGTTTTGGGCGTCACCGGCTTGAGTTTGGGTTTAGCCTTCGCTCTTCCCGGTCACGTAGAATTAATAGCGGTAATTTTTGTTACTAACTTGCCGCTGTTATTTGCCAGCACAGCCCTCGCGCCGCTGTCGTTTATGCCTCACTGGCTGCAAGTTGTGGTGACTCTCAATCCCCTGAGTTATGCGATCGAACCTATTCGCTATTTGTACCTGCACAGCGATTGGTCGCTAGCAAGTGTCGTGATGCAAGCTCCTTGGGGTAACGTTACCTTTGGAGGAGCGCTGTTAGTATTGCTAGCCTTTGATGTCGTAGCGCTGCTGAGCATTCAACCGCTGCTGAGACGCAGGTTTGCTTAGGGCGATCGCAGCAAATAAGCGGGCGATCGTTTAACCTGCACTGTCAATTGTAGGGACACGGCCATGCCGATATGTGTCCCTACAGATATTGCGTACAACCTACAGCAGATTCGACATTTATGAAGACCGCCCCAGATTATTCTATCCCCGTAGGGACACGGCGAAAGCCTTTGTCCCTAAACTTCATCAATCTGGAATACGCTGTATCTCGATCGCTAATTTTGAGAATTACTCTAAGTTGCAGGTTCGATTGGAACTTCCACAACTTTATTTCTCGAAGAAAAACCGGATTTAATGCTGATCGCCGATTTCGGCACTTTAAACTTTTTCGCCAACAGCACGATTAATTCTTGATTGGCTTGTGCGATCGACTGGCGGCGATTTGAGATGTACTGTGAGGCTGCAGTCGGGTTGTTCTTCGATGCTTTGCTGTTTGGAATTCGGTTTAACTTTGACTGTGAAAAATAGTCATACTTCGACTTTTTCTGAATGTTCGATTTTTGTCCCTAAAACTTTCAGAAATTCAGCCAGCCAATTAGGATGAGCCGGCCACGCGGGGGCGGTGACTAAATTGCCATCGACTACAGCGTCGGTAACGGGAACTTCTGTATATTTGCCGCCGGCCCGGAGTACGTCGGGGCTGCAAGCGGGGTATGCAGTGCAGCGTTTGCCTTCGAGTACGCCGGCGGCAGTTAGGACTTGCAAGCCGTGACAAATAGATGCGATCGGCTTTTTGCTGTTGGCAAAGTAGCGGGTAATTTGCAGCACTTGTTCGTTGAGGCGGATGTATTCTGGGGCGCGTCCTCCGGGAATAACCAAAGCGTCGTAGTCTGCCGGGTTGATTTCGTCAAAAGTCGCGTTTAAAGTGAAGTTGTGACCGGGTTTTTCGGTATAGGTTCGATCGCCTTCAAAGTCGTGAATTGCGGTGCGAATTTTTTGGCCTGCGGCTTTTTCCGGGCAGACGGCGTGGACGGTGTGACCTACCATTTGCAGTGCTTGGAAGGGAACCATTACTTCGTAGTCTTCTACAAAGTCGCCGACTAACATTAAGATTTTTTTGGCTGTCATGTTTCCAACTCCTGTTATTTTGAGTGTGTTAAATAGGGTTTAAAAAAATGCGGGGCAGTTAAAAAGCTTGCCCCGCAAGCTATTGTGGAATCTAGAAACCGTTGCGTCCCCAAATGACCATTGAAATTGAGAAGGAGAACAGAACTAGCACCGAAACCCAACCGAGTGACAAAATATCCATAGCTATTTATTGAACAAACTGTACAAAGTGACTCCAAACCTTATGATAAGTCAATTTGAGCCATTTTTGAAATGAGGGCGCTGTGAAAGACTCGTCAAATTTTAGTGCCGCTGAACGGGTAGAATCTTTGAAAGCAGGGAGTGTTGCTGCTTTGTCTTGTTTGCTGGCTTTTGGGGCGATCGCCCTTGGTAATAGCTTAATTCTGGCGGATAGGTTGGATTCTCTGGCGAGTTTGCAGGTAAGGGAAATTGACCTAAATTTTGCCTTGAGAGGGACTATCGCACTTTTGGGCGGTTTTTTGTTCGGCGTGACTTACCGCTATGCGATTCGCCGAGATGTTAACCCGCAGCTTAAATCTGGTGCAGTGTTGGCTTTTGGGTTGGTGCGCGCTTTTGGACAGTTGGATGCTGGATTGTTTTTTGAACCCGGGAAGATGCCCGCCCTACAGGAGTTATTGCCGTTTGCTGTTCGCGGTGCCGAGAGTGTGGTATTGTTCGCGATCGCGAGTTTGGTTTTGGATTGGGCAATGGGGCGATCGTGGATTAAGCCCTTTGATTCTTGAGTGCCAAATCTTGCAGCATTTTTAGGAACAGGCTTTCGGGCCTGTTCCACAAAAGTTCAATTTTCCGGTCGGGCGGGCGCAGCATTTTTAGGAACAGGCTTTCGGGCCTGTTCCACAAAAGTTCAATTTTGGCGTTGCTGAACTAGGGTATGATGAAGTGGTCGTCGGAGCGTCACAAATCACACACATTTAAAAGGAATATTAT
>NZ_JAUBTB010000063.1:0-45412 GCF_036704965.1 Microcoleus sp. F10-B2
TTTTTGGCTGGCATACACTATAACTAATGATTGCTTATTTTTTTATATTATACAATCTAGCTGCGTCTCAGCTTAATTGTTAACAATACTTCGGACAGTTTTTGATTGCCAATCATAGAATCAGGGTTTCAAGGCTCCAAGGCAAGTTCGCTACGAACGGAAAATCGAGGTTTTCAGCCTAAGAACTAAAACAGTCCGGACTATTGAAGCGATCGAGGTATAACAAATCATTGGAGCGGACAAACACCTATGATTTTAGTCAAGCTGAAGTTATGGGTGAGCGCAAAGCATAAATAATTGTTAAGCGATCGATGCCTAACGAATCATTGAATCTGACCTGACAAACTCGCAATATTTGAGGTTTGAGTCAGACGCGATCGTTTTCCGCTCAATTTAGCCGTTAGGTTGCAGTTATTTCAAGATAGAGATGTTCCCTTAAAGTCATTGGGTAGTGATATATGGCTGAAATTAATAACAGAAATAAATTAAGTCAAAAATTTTCTAATTGCTTTGAAAACCAGCTTAAACCCATCGTGCAGTTCTTGATATATTTAAGAGTGCCTCTGACAGTTGCAATCGCAGCTTGGTATTTTTTTACCCAGATCGATCAAACCATTGAGGTCTATCGTGTAATTGCTTTCGATCAGAATGTATCTCAGGCAGTTTTTTCTACAGTATTTGTTGTTTTGCTTTCACTTGGTGTGTGGTTCGCGGCACGTTTACATGAGAAATGCTATGAAGCTCGTCTTCCTGAATTCTACAAGCCAAAATTCGATTGCTTCTACAAAAATGCACCTCGTTTGCTAGGTGCTATACCACTGGGTAGCCTTGCTTATGGCACTTGGGCTACCCAAAAAACATTGCATAACTTATCAGATCCTACTCCCAAAATTTTTTTGCTAGTGTGGATGTTTAGCAATATAGTTTTATTAGGAATTTTAGGTTATTTAATAATTAACCGAATTGAAATTTTAAAAGACTCAAAGTTCCTAGGTTCCTTTGCCTCTAATAAGAAGGGGGAAGGTCTATTTGGGCAAAAATTTGAAAATATCTTTGTTAATATTGCCTGCTTTGTTTTTATTGTTTTATCTTTGCCTATGATCGTGGCAGCAAAAGATTCACAGTTGTCTTTTGGTTTAGTTGCTGTTTTTCTGTTGCTCGTATTTTTTAATGTGGCGCTGTTTTCTTGGCAACACACGCTAAAATCACGAATTACAGTTGTTAGGACTTGTTCAATTTCCCTGCTGGCATCCCTCGCATTAGGGTTGATAATGCCTCCGACATTTCTTCCCGATCTGCTGGGATCAATTAGTGTGGTGGCAATATCATTGACGATTGTGGTGGTTGTTTTTTCAACAATTTACGACTGGGGTCTGCAAACCAAAATACCTGGGATTACGATTCTCATCGTGTTGATTGTTGTTTCTAGCAATTTTAATTTTAATGACAATCATCGCTTTCGACAATTTAGCAAACCCGAAAAGTCAGTCCTTCCAGCTTTAGAATCTAGTTTTCAGCAATGGTTAGCTAATCGCCCCGATCTCGATCAATTCTCAAATAAACCGTATCCTGTCTATATCGCTGCGGCTCAAGGTGGGGGTATCTATGCCGCTTATCATGCAGCGACAGGCTTCACAAAGCTAACAGAATATTTTCCAAGTTTTCCTCAGCATATATTTGCAATCAGTAGTGTTTCTGGCGGTAGCTTGGGGGCTTCTGCCTTTTCAAGTTTGGTGAAATTTGGTGGAATTAGTGGTAAATCCCTTAGCCAAACGGCTAGCAAACTGTTTAGCAGTGACTTGCTTACGCCCCTCCTAACGATGGGGCTATTCCCTGACCTGATTCAACGATTTATCTTTTTCCCAATATACGATTGGGATCGGGGAAGAGGTCTGGAAGTTGCGTTTGAAAAAGCTTGGGATAAGCTGTCTCTTCCAAATCAAGATAATCCCTTGCGGCAGTCTTTTTACCAACACTGGCAGCCCCAGGGCATAGCCCCTGCACTGGTTCTCAACACAACTGTTGTCGAAACTGGCGATCGCCTGGTGATCAGCCCCTTTCAGATTAACTTGCCCAACAAAGAAAATATTGCCATTGATGAACCCGATCTAGATTTGAAACTGAGTACAGCGGCTGGCCTCAGTGCTCGTTTTCCCTACTTCACCCCTGTAGGGTGGTACCAACGCAGTAAGGACAAAAGTAAATTGCATTTGGCTGATGGCGGTTATTTTGATAATTCTGGTATTCCTACTGCTTTGGACATTGGGCGCAGCTTACAGCGACTTAAGGGTTACGGAACAACTTTTGAAATTGTCTACCTATCCTTAATTGATGGGCAATTGAACGAGCCTACAACTCAACTCAAGAGTGTAGGACTCAACGAGGTTTTATCGCCAGTTCGTGCCTTGTTTCGTGCGCGCGAGTCCCGCAGCCGCAGTGCTGTTGAGTTGTCTACTTTCACGGTCAATGATGGGATTGACGATCCACTCAAATATAAATTCAGAACCTTGTTCCTGAAAAAGTCAGGTGATGGCGTTAAGTTGCCTCTGGGTTGGCTCATCTCTGAGCGGTCAAGGAAATTTATCGATCGGCAGACACCTGACCCCGCAACCTGTGATATCGAAAAATTCCGACAAGGCTCTGCAAACGGTCGGGTGCGTATGAATGACAATCATAACCCTTGTGTGATCGGATCGATTGGCAACGATTTGAGTTAGATTAAGCTAATAGACCTCTTGCAAAAATAGCTGGGACGGGCTCTCCGGCCCGTCCCACAAAAAGTTTTTTCTCTTGTGGGATGGGCCGGAGAGCCCGTCCGAAAATTTGATCGAAAGGACTTTTGCAAGAAGTCTAATGTCTAGCGATCTACACCTACTGTCTATTTAGCAAAGGCGGGATCGCGGAATCGTTAAGCTAACGGCGCAACCTAACAATTCGGTTGGAGGGGATTGTTGAAAGTCGCTGGTGGTGCTAGGAGTGCTATTTGCAACCGCTCAACCTGAACGTTATACCAGCAGCGAAATGTTCGTTGAGGTGGTCGGTTTCAGTTCTAGATAATGCCAGCAAGAATAGTTGGCTTTGTTGTTAAGTTTGGAAAGGTTAAAAGCGATCGCAAAGCACAAATAATTGTTAAGCGAAAAGTCTTTTTATCTGCGAGCGCATCGCTCGAACTTTTGAAAAGTTCGATCGCCAATTTCCTACTTAACAAACAGCCACTACACCCAACTCTGTAATCGCCGCCTCCGGGCCCACCAAAGAAACATAGGGTTCTACAAAATATTTCTTAGCAGCATCCCGCGCTTGTGAAGCTGTCACCTGTGCAATTTCTTCTTGAAACTGCTGGTCAAATTTAATTCCCAATCCCAAAATTTCGTACCAGCCTAAAACTTGGGCTATTTGCGAATTAGTTTGTTTTCCTAAAGCATATTGACCCAGCATTTTATTCTTGCAAGCTTGCAATTCTTCGTCGCTTAGTTCGGTGTTGGCGAGCCGATCGACTTCTGCACGCAATCCTTCAAAAGCAGTCGTTGTATTTTCCGGCGCCGTACCCATGTACACAACAAACTGAGCCGTGTCCAAGCGCGTCGCGTAGAGCGCGGAAACGTCGTAAGCCAAGCCCCGCTTTTCCCGCAATTCCACAAACAATCGGCTCGACAAACCGTTACCCAAATAAGTATTCAGCAACTTAATCGCTGCGTAGTCGGGATTTCTAACAGAGGGTGCGAGGTAGCCCAGCATAATCACTGATTGTTGCGTATCTTGCGCTGTAACGACCGATTGAGGGGAGGGGTATAGAGGGGGGACGGTTAAAGTTGGTAAGGGTGTTAAAGGCGCTTTCCAGTCCCCAAAAGTTCGATCGATCAGGGCGATCGCATCTTCGGTCGAGATTCTGCCGGCTACCGAAATAACTACATTATCGGGACGGAAATAGGTTTTGTGGAACTGTTCAAGCTCGTTTCTGGTGAGCTTTGACATAGTAGCTTCCGTGCCCAAGGGAGAGAAAGCATAGGGATGTTCCTGGTACATCGAGTGCCGCAATTGCTCGAAGGCGATCGCAAATGGCTGTTCTTGCTGCGATCGAATTGACGATATGGCAATGCGGCGTTCGAGTTCGACTTCAGCTTCCGGGAAAGTGGGCGATCGCGTCAATTGCGCCGCCAACTCCAAAATCTCCTCAAAATCCGCAGAAACCGTTTTCAAACTCACTAAAAAATAGTCTGTAGTAGAGTCGGCACTCAACCTCGCTCCCACCGATTCTACACGTTCGGCAATTTCCAGCGAAGACAGTCGATCGGTTCCCTTAGTCATTACCGCCGACAGCAAGTGACACAATCCTGCTTGTTCCGGCTGCACGTAGCGACTGCCGGCCCGCAGGAATATCCTAGCTGCAATAATATCTGCTGCTGGATTTTCTGCTGCTAAGACAACAATACCGTTGTCTAAAACCGTGCGCTGGATTTCATTTTTCATGGTTAATTTAGTTGGGAACTTGTACTGAGCGTAGCTGAAGTATTGGTAATTGAAAATGGGTAATTAGTAATTTGTAATTTGTAATTTGTAATTACTCGATCGCCATTTTTCTATTTTCCACGTGCATCTTGTATGATGTCATACCGGGCCGGGCCTGACCCACAACATCTAAATGTATAGCAACTGCCAAGGCGGCGCCGGACGAGATCGATTGCTAAAACCCTTGCTCTGATTACGTCTGCCTCCTGCCTCCTGCCTTCTGCCTCCTGCCTCCTGCCTCCTGCTATAACAACATCTATCCCGTAGGGTGCGCCACAAGCACAAAGAACCCCGGACAAATGCCGAACATCTATCCGGTACAAAAGATATTTAGGAATGAGAATTAAATAAAATCCACTTTTCCTGTTTGTTGTGGGATGGGCGTCCCGCCCGTCCCCGATAGACGGGCGGGACGCCCATCCCACAAGAAAAAAGGGCAATTATTTAATTGACGATCCTTATATTCACAAGCTTAACGATTAGATTGGTTTGAGTACCACGGCTGTATAGCGTCGGGGAGAGAGATATTGTTGAGCTAGGCGCTGGAGGTCTAAGGGCCCAAATGCTTTAATCCTGGTGGGATAGCTAAGCGCTAATTCCGCACTGGCGATCGTATTGTAATATCCGTAAAGACCCGCTAGCTGTCCCGGCGTTTCGAGCGAGAAAGCAAAATCGTTGCACAGCAAACGCTGACAGCGGAGCAATTCTACCTCGGAAACAGGCTCAGACTGCAATTGCCAAAGCCGATCGCAAATCCGAGATTCCACCTCTTCGACATCCTTCGCTTCCAAGACTGCACTGATAGTAAATAAACTCGATTCCCGTTGCAGCGAGAAAGTGCTGTCGATCGCCTCTACCAATTGTAATTCTTCTCGCAGTTCCCTGACTAAACGCGAAGTCCGCCCGTCTGCAAGCAACACCGACAGCAAATCCAAGCCGCAAGCACTTTGCAAGTGTTCAACTCCCGGGCCCGTCCAGGCCATCATCAGCCGCGCTTGTTCTAATCGGGGGATGCTCAATTCCTGACGGCGAATTTCTATCAGTGGCGGTTCCGCCTCTGCGGTTAATTTGGGACAATCCCACCGATCCGAAAACTGCTCGAATGCTTTCTCCGTAACATCTCTGGCCTGTTGTTCGTCAATTCCCCCGACTACCACCACAGTCATATTTTCCGGCTGATAGTGCGATCGGTGAAAACAGCGCATTTCGTGGGGAGTTCGCGACATCAGCAGTTCTTCCGTGCCGAGTACCGATCGCCTGTAGGGATGTCGCTGGTAAACTGTTTCCATCATAGCTTGGAAACCCAGCCAATCGGGATTGTCTTGAGCTTGACGGATTTCTTCGAGCACCACATCTCGCTCGCGATCGAATTCCCGATCGGGAATCGAAGCCCGCAGCAGCAATTCTGCCAGCGGCTGGGCTGTTTCTGCTAAATAATCGGCCGCAGCGTTGACGAAAAAATGGGCGTAGTCGTGACTTGTAGCTGCATTCGCGACACCGCCGCGATTTTCGATTACTTGGTCAAATTCTCCCGGGGCGATCGAATCCGTCCCTTTAAATATCATGTGTTCTAGAAAATGAGCCATTCCCGACCAAGAATCCGGCTCCAGCGTAGCGCCAGCCCTCACCCACACGTCTAGCGCGACCACCGGTGTGGTCGAAATCCGCTGGTGAATGACCGTTAACCCGTTGTTGAGCTTCCAGACATTGGCTGGGAACTCTAAAGCAGTGAGCAGTTGAGACAAGCTAGTTATTCTTAAACTTTAGTTAACTTCGGCTGCAACTATCGTAGCGCTTTACAGCTATGCGATCGGGATTAATTGATACAAAAGTCAGTCTTCTGTTGGCAGTTGTCAGTTGACTGTTGGCAGTTGGCGCTTGGTAGTTGTCAGTTGGCAGTTGTTATTAAGGGTAATTTCTGCTTTTTTCAAAAACGACCTTAGCATTAATTAACTATCATTTCTTGGTTTAAAAGTCAATAGGTTGCACGGGATATTAATGAATCAGTCGGGAGAAAGAGGATGTTATCAGAATATATCAATAAATTAAAAGATGTAAGAACACTAAAGACCTTGAGAGGAGAAACGACAGATGGTAGCTACCTTAGAAGATACCAAGCGCCAAGCGATCGCGACTAAATTAGCAGACATGAAAGCGCTGCAAAACCTGCTGATCGCCAACGAGCAATTGTTCATCAATTCCTGCAACGACTCCGAACTGTGCGATCGCTTCCGGGATATGCTTGAGGACGATCGCAAAAACTTGGGCGTATTAGAAACCGTAATCGTTCAATACGGAATTCAAACCGCACCCAAAGAAACATTCACAAAAATGATCGAAGAAGTTCAGAAACTAATGAACGGTTCTGAACTCACATTGTTTGAAAAAGTCAGCCAGCACGAACTGCTCAAACACAAACAAACAATGGCCGGCTTGTTAATTCACAAAGCCGCCCAAGTAGTTGGCGCCGACATCGAAGCCGCCATTACTCCACTCAACACAGTTAACTTTGAAAACCGCGCTCACCAAGAACAACTCAAAGGAGTTATGGAAGTCTTAGGAGTGCGCGAACTGACCGGCAAAGACCCCGACCAAGGCGTTTGGGCCCGCGTGCAAGATGCAATGGCAGCCATGACAGGCATCATCGGCGGTGCAGTTACTCGCACCAAAAATGAGATGAACATCACCGAAATCATCACAATGGATCACCGCAAAGCCGATACCCTATTTATGGAGATCGAAAAAACCGACGATCCGAAAAAACTGCAAGAATTCTTCGGTCAACTTTACAAGGATCTCAGCGTTCACGCCGAAGCAGAAGAACAAATTGTTTACCCAGCAATTCGCAGCTACTACAGCAACACTCAAGAACTCTACGACGAGCAAGCAGAAATGAAGCAAATGCTCGCCAAGATTAAGTCAATGAGCCCGAGTTCTCCTGAGTTCAAAGCCCAAATCAAACAGCTCCAAACAGCGGTTCAGGATCACGTAAAAGAAGAAGAAAACGATATGTTCCCTCAAATTCGCCGCAACTTGAGCGAAGCACAAATGGAACAAATGGCTACTCAATTCAAAGCAGCCAAAAGCACCATCCAGCAAGAAATGGCTAGCATGAGCTAATTCAGCAGTAGGCTAATTTTAACTCTAGCAAAACTAGAGAATAGTTAAACTGCAACCTATCAATCCCGCTACCCACGTAGCGGGATTACTGTTTTTTTGAAAGACAATTTTAAAAAATAAACATATTATACCATTTCTCTAAAATCGTGCAACACTCTTCGACCCCCCTAGCCCCCCGCTGCATTGCGGGGGGAACAAGAATACTGTTATTTCGTTTAAAATTGGTATTATTTGTAGCGGCGGGTTTCACGAAAGATATTTCGGGTAATTAATAATATAAATAAACCCGCCCCCGAGTTGTGGAGGGCGGGTTTATTTATATTATTAATTTCATCAAAGATTTTCGGTAAAACCCGCCCCTACGAGCATTGGGAGCAAGAAGATTTTAGCCGTTAATCACAGAACCGCCGTTGGGATGCAAAATTTGACCGGTCATGTAAGACGAATCTTTTGAAGCTAAAAATACGTAACTGGGGGCAACTTCATCGGGTTGACCGGCGCGTCCCAAGGCCGTGTCTGCACCAAATTTCTCCACTTTTTCTTCAGGGAAAGTTGCAGGAATTAGAGGCGTCCAAATTGGGCCGGGGGCGACTCCGTTGACGCGAATTCCTTTCTCAGCTAAACTTTGAGACAAGGAGCGAGTAAAGGCAACTATTGCTCCTTTTGTGGAGGAGTAATCTAACAATTGTTGGTTGCCTTTGTAGGCGGTGACAGAGGTAGTGTTGATAATTGCACTTCCCTCTTTGAGGTGTTTGAGAGCGGCTTTGGTGAGGTAAAACATGGAGAAAATGTTGGTGCGGAAGGTGCGCTCTAATTGTTCGGCGGTGATGTTTTCGATGCTTTCTTGGGGATGCTGTTCGGCGGCGTTGTTGACGAGGATGTCGAGATGGCCAAATTCTTTAACTGTTTGTTCTACAAGGTTTTTACAGGTGCTTTCTTCGCCGATGTCGCCGGCGATCGCAATACAGCGGCGGCCTTGTTGTTCGATCGCCTCTTTTGTCTTTTTGGCATCATCATTTTCGTTGAGATAGCTGATGACCACGTTAGCGCCTTCTTTCGCAAAGGCGATCGCCACTGCACGCCCGATACCGCTGTCTCCGCCGGTAATTAAGGCTACTTTGTCCCGCAATTTGTCGCTACCGCGATATCCCTTCGCGAAGGATTGAGGTTGCGGGGTCATTTGCGATTCAATACCGGGTTGCTGTTCTTGATGTTGAGCCGGATTAATCTTCTGTTCGGTTGGCATAACATATTCCTCTAAGTTCTACCTCTATAAATAAAGGTTTTCTGGAACTGGGGAATCGGTCTTTTTGCCGATCGTCCTCTACGACTAAAGACAGTAATTAAACAGATAAATAAACCCGTCAGCCGAGCCCATGATTGTGGCGGATGGGTTGATATAAATTGTGAGTTTTCCTCAAAGATTGTCGGTAAAACCAGCGCCTAAGATCGTGGGGATATATTTGTTGTAGAGGCGGGTTTCATGAAAAATATTTCCGGTAATTCAAGAAATCCATAAACCCGCCCCGCGAGCCTCTAATTATTGTCACAACAGCAAAAAGCACGCCAAAACATCATTTGACGTGCAGTTTAAACAAGCTAGTTGCTAATTGCTGAGTCTCAAATTAGATCCCCAACTTAAGATTGAAACAGCGAAGTAGAAGAAGGACCGATGAACAATGATTCATCGTCACGCTTCTGAGCTTCTACAAACGCTCCGATCAAAGCATCCGCCGACTCTTTCAAAGCGGTGGCGAAATTATCAACATAAGCCACACCAGCATGATCAAGTACGACCTCGCTGTAATCATCGCTGGCTACTGCAGAAGCAGACACCCGACCGCCCTCCGTCAGCGGATCGAGACTCTGAATAGATCTTGCCGGTCTTGGAGGCGAAGGCACTGTATTCGGACCCGGCACGTCAAAGTTAACCGGATTCGGTCCAGTGGGGATCGGGAACGGATTCGGAACGCTCGCATCGAAGACTTCCAACACCGAGTAGGTATCCGGCAACAAATCGGGAAACAGAGCAATCCCATTAGCATCTGTTCTGACTATCGGACTATCAACCCCCGGATCGTAGCGACCGTTCCGATTCAAATCCAAAACAAACGGAATACCCACCAGAGGCGGTTCCCCTGCATCTTGGAAGCCGTCGCGGTCGTCGTCTTGGAATTTTGGAACCAACAAATCGTAACGCCGAGTGTTGCCAATCAAAGCGCAAGTAAAAGTTTGATTGGGGCCCAGAACAATATCCAGCGGTTGAGTCGTTTGCACAAAATTCTGTTGAGCAGCAGAAAGTTCTTCTCGCAGGCTGTAAGTACCGGGAGTTAAATTATTGAACGCAAAAGTACCAAATCCGCTGGTAGTTTGAAAAGGTTCACTTGCCTGACGCACGCCGTCGCGGTTGAGGTCGAGATAAACGACAACACCGTTAATGAACGGTTCGTTTCCATCTCGATAGCCGTTTTGGTTGAAGTCCTCAAATTTGCAACCGGTGATGTTGCTGTTCGGGGTGTTGGCAAAAGTAACGTTAGCATCCTGAGTGTTGAGAGTCACCGTAACAGCAGCAGGTGTAGAAGGCGACAAAGTAGGGGGTACAATTTCCCGCACCGTGTAAGTGCCGGGAGCTAAGTTCTGGAACAGTGCTCGACCCGCACGACTCGCTCCTCCCACAAGATCAGGTCGTTCGTTAGTTTGTAAGTCGCGAGTTGTGACCGTAGGTTCTGTTCCTGACTGAAACTGACCGTCGTTGTTGAGGTCAATAAAAACTTGGACGCCATTGACACCTGCTTCGCCTTGTTCTGGCTCAAAGCGACCGTTGGCATTCAAGTCTCTGTACTTGAATATAGTGATGTTCGGTCGAGTGTTGCCCACCCCCAAGTTATCTCCTACCAAGTTATTGGGATTCACAGGGCTAAAGACAATTGCTGGCGAGGGGTTAGGTGCTGGGAAAGGTACGGGGGTGTTGGCAAAAATCGGTCGCTCGCCTGTTGCTGCAATCAGCCTTTCGGTTGTTTGTCGAACGCCGTCGCGGTTGGTGTCTACGAATTTAGGATCGTTGGGTTTCAGTGTATAGTTTGAGTCTGCTACTAACAGCGGTTGCTCTCTGCTGATAGTACCCTGGAATCGTGCCGAAGGTCCTGGAGCTGAAACCACCGTAGGGTTGGCAGTGGTTGCTACTGGAAGGTTGATGTTGCCAGGTCTGAAGACATCCGTTCTTCCCGGTACTACTAGCCTATCTGGGAGAGTTGTTCCTGCTGGCAATAAGCTTCGCGACAGCGTGTCTGGGAAAATTTCCAATACTGAATAATTGCCAGCGAACAAGTCGCGGAAGGTAACTTTTCCGTCGCCATCGGTGAGTGCGATGGGTTCGTCGCCTTCATCCCAACGACCGTCCTCGTCCAAATCTAAAATGAACGGTACCAGGGGAACCGCAGGTTCTAAATCTCCATTGATCACATTGCGGGTGCCGTTGCGGTCTATGTCTTGAAATTTGTTAACTTCGATTTGGTAGAGCGGAGTGTTGCCAACTTGAGCGCAGGCAAAAGTCTCGCCGGCGCGTACCGTTACGTCGAGCAGGGGAATGCTTTCGGGGGGGGTGCTTTGGGGAAAATCTTCTTCTAAGGGTTCGGCTGTCGGAGGAACAGAAGTATCCTGAATTCTTAGTATGCTGTTGGGAGCTGGCGGTCTGAGCCGTTCTTCCCGAACCTTGTAGGTTCCTGGTTCTACGTCGAACGACCACCGACCGTTTTTGTCTGTTAGCGTTGCACGATCCGTTGCTGGATCGAATTGACCGTTGCCATTGATATCTAGATATATTCTGACATTTTTAATGCCCGGTTCGTTCCCATCTCGAAAGCCGTCGTTGTCTGTGTCTAGGTATTTGCATCCAACGATCCGGCTGCCCACAAGTGCGGTGTTGCCAAAGAAAACGGTGGCGTTTGTAGTGCTAACGGTGACAGCGAGGGGGTTGGGAGTAGTAGCGCGGAAACCCGCAGGTACTGTTTCTGTGAGTATGTAGTTACCCGGAGCAACACCTGTGAATGAGAACGCGCCGTTAGCATCCGTGATGGCTACAGCCTCCCCGGCATTAGCGTTGAATGTACGGTTGGAGCTTGTTGCTGGTTCCAGGAGAATGGAGACATCCCGTAAACCTTCTTCACCCGGATCTCTGATGCCATCGGCGTCGCGGTCGTTAAATTTGAGTCCTATAATTGCCGGGCCAGCATTCCCCACCTGAACCGGCCGTACCGGAGCTACCGGTTGAACAGCCGATATTTGCTGGGCTATGCGCTCTTCGCTAGTTAAATTTGCCATGATTGTCTGTTCCTTCACACCTAAATCTATGTAAGCTACAGGCTACTGTATCATTTTGCCGATCAGCAGCTAGCTGCTGCTAGCGACTGACGATTGCTATTCGATCGTACATACGTTTACACTCACTTGAATGTTCCTGATTTAACATCAGAATTTCTCAAGCTTTGTCGCACGAGATTATATCAGGTTTTGAATAGCTCTGGCAATTTAAGCTTAATATTTGCTGCTGTTGTCGATCGCCCGTCAGGCGAATCGCAGTGCGGAGTCAAGTGCCTGCACCTCACTGACTGCATGCTGCGACGAGCGGCAGCGTCCGGAATCGTGCCGTCACAGTTCGGTTTTTGTGGAACCGCTGCCAATATTTCGCGATATCGCCCGCCTCTAAAAAAGCTGAAAATCTTTAACATTCCCTATCCTATCCGACAGCGCGATCGCCGAATCAATTAATAAATTTGCCTTGACAAATTCCCTGCTTTCTGAATTCGGGTCCAGACCGACATTCTGTTGCCTAAAGTTAGAAATATAACCTAAATCCGCCACCTCTCGATCGGTCAAAACATCTCGAATTTGATAACTGCCTTGACCCCCACTCCCCAACAAACTATCTGCCTCAATTTTTGCCGCCGTTTCCCCATCTAAATAACTGCCCCCACCCGTCAGCGGGTCGCTATCTAAAGCTAAAGCTGACTTGCCCTCAGCATCTCCCGTCAGCAAATCGATGCTGCTGGCCCGAATCTCTGCCGAGACAACAACCACCGCAGGCGGAGTCGTGAGAATGAAACCGGGCGGCGGAACTTCGCGGACAACATAACTACCTACCGGAACGTTGCGGAAACTGTAATTGCCTTGAACATCGCTGAAGGTACTCGCTTCACCCGGATCTAAACTGCTGTTGTTGTTGAGGTCGATGTAAATCTGAGTATTGGCGATCGGCGGTTCCCCGGGATCTAGGCGGCCGTTGGCGTTAAAATCGTTAAATTTGACACCGCTGATCGTGCCCGTCACCAACACGTTGCCAAAGCTGAGATTAGTGGCATTTGTGCCGTTGCCCACGGTAATGGGAGTCGGATTTGGCGTGGTTTGTCGAAAACCGGGCTGCGGGACTTCCCTCACCGAATAAACGCCTTGGGGCAAGTTAATAAAAGAGAAATTACCTTGGGGGTTTGTTAAAGTCGAAGGTTCATTGGGATCTCGGGCGTTGTTGTTGTTGAGGTCAAGGTAAATCGGCCAGTTGCCAACTCTCGGTTCCGTCGGTTCGTTGATACCGTTAGCGTTGAGGTCGTTGAACTTGAAGCCGCTGATGCTGCCTGTGGGAAAATTGTTGCCGAAATTGACGCCGACAGCGTTGGTATTGCCAGTTATGTCGATCGGGCCTGGATTTGGCGTAGTCTGTACCCATCCCGGTTGCTGGACTTCCCTCACCAAATACCGGCCGGGAGAAACATTGGCAAAAGTGTAGTTGCCTTGCGGGTTTGTGATGGTGTTGGGTTCGCCCGGATCGAAGCTGCCGTTGCCGTTGAGGTCGATGTAAATTGGCCAGTTGGGCAGAGGCGGGTCTGTCGCATCTCGGACGCTGTTGGCATTGAGGTCGTTGTACTTGAGCCCGCTGATGCTGCCGACAAAAAAGACATTGCCAAAATTGATGTTGTTGACAGTGGCATTGGAAGTAACGCTAACCGGGGCGGGGTCGGGCGTGGTTTGGAGAAAACCCGGTTGCTGGACTTCTCTCACCAAATATGTATCTGCGGGAATATTGACAAAAGCGTAATTGCCTTGAACGTTGGTAAAAGTAAAAGGTTCGCCGCCGTCGAGCCTGTTGTTGCGGTTGAGGTCGAGGTAAATTTGCCAGTTAGCTAGCGGTGGTTCCCCAGGATCGGGGCGGCTGTTGCTGTTGATGTCGTTGAATTTTGTGCCTGCGATCGTCCCTGCGTTGAAGTTGTTGCCAAAATTGATATTGCCAGCGTTTGTCCCGCTGGTAATCGTGATGGGTGCGGGATTTGGAGTAGTTTGGCGAAAGTTCGGCTGCTGGACTTCCCTAACTTGGTAAGTGCCCGGCGGCAGGTTGCCGAAGAAGTAGTTGCCTTGCGCGTTTGTGAGGGTGGAAGGTTCGTTAAACTCTGGCTGGCCGTTGTTGTTGAGGTCGAGGTAGATTTGCCAGTTGGGAATTGGCACTTCTCCGGGATCGGGTCGGCCGTTGGCGTTGAGGTCGTTGTATTTGTTGCCGCTGATGCTGCCGACTTGGAAGTTCCCGATGTTGACGTTGCCGATGTCTATTTGGCTGGCGGTTCTGGTGGGGGTGGATTCGGACATGGTGTTGCTGGGGCCCAATGAACGCGGTTCAATGTTTTCTGTAGGGCAATCTAGCAGTTTTTTTGCCAATTGCAGCTATTTGAGAGAGATAAATTTTTTTTAGGAAAGGGAAGGGGAGGGGGAGAGGGGGAGAGGGGGAGAGTGGGAGAGTGGGAGAGTGGGAGAGTGGGAGAAGGGGAGAGGGGGAGAGTGGGAGAGTGGGAGAGTGGGAGAGTGGGAGAGTGGGAGAGTGGGAGAGTGAAAGAGGGAGAAAATCTTCACGCTTGACTTCTTCGCTCAAAACCCATCCGTTAAATTCGTCCTTGCCAATCCGTTGCCGAACTTCACGCTTGACTTGTTGGCTTAACATCCATCCGTTACATCCCGTACATTGCTCGTTGCCGAAATTCCCAATTTTTTCCAGATTTGATGTACGATCGCTACCAGTTTTGCAGAGGTCGAATTCCCAATGTCCCAAAACTTGACAGCAAGCTGGAATGACGCCCGCGAGGTTCCCAGTTTGCTCTTCGGCTGGAGTTTGTGCGGTTTATTGGCAATAGGCTCGATCGCCCCTACTCCTGTTGCAGCACAGCTACCTACCTCCGAACAGAGTAACAGCAACAGCCCGATCGCTCAAACCGGTGCTCGCGCCCGCCCCACGCTCAAATTGGGCAGCCGCGGCTCGGAAGTGATCGAACTCCAAGCTGCTCTTAAATTATTGGGCTTTTACCCTGACACTGTAGACGGAATTTTCTCGCAAAGCACCGCTAGAGCTGTATCTCAGTTCCAAGAAGCAGCAGGTCTGCCTCCCGACGCCATAGTCGGTCAAGATACTTGGAACCGGCTGTTTCCGGCAGCTAGCGCGCTCGAAAACCCCATCGCTAACGATCCTGTAAATGCCGACAACTCAGAGATTAACCCCCAAGCGCAGCCAACCAATTTTCCGGTTTTGAGAAGACGAATGCGGGGGGCGGCAGTCAGAGATTTGCAAGAACGGCTGCGGGCAAAGGGATTTTTGCGGGTGAGTGCTGACGGTGTGTTCGGCCCGCAAACTCAAGCTGCTGTCAAGGCGGCTCAGCGACAATATCAACTGCCGGCAGACGGCATTGTCGGCCGCGCAACTTGGGAAGCTCTGCTGCGTTGATAGCAAGCGCAAAGTGCCTGGTATGCACGTTGCCGTATCGGGCGATCGTACAAATTGTTAATAATCGCTTTTGGAAGTATTTCATCACATCAAAAAGTGTCAAGTTTGGTAAACAAAGTGTTTTTATGCGGGCAGTTGGTGTTAACTTAAAAACATGAGGGGCAAAACCAAGAAGCACAAAAAACTTGGATAAAAAATTTGGAATTAGAGTATTTGTCCCGATCGGCTCTAGTCCGCAGGCAACGCCTGAACCGTGTAGCTTATTAGCAAGGAAAGGTTGACATTGCGATAGGGATTTCTTAGATAGCTTGAGGCTATTTGATTAATCAAAAGTTGCGATCGCACAGTCAAACACAGAAGTCTGAATAGACTCCGCTGATAGCTAGCTCGTCCGCAGAGTAGTTGCAAAAAAGTCCACCTTAGTTGTAGTTTGCTGAAACTCAGCAGAGCTAAAAACCCATTTGAATCAACTTAATTTACAAACTTTTTAGGGTCTGGCATCCGATATGCTAGGCCCTAAAATTTGGTTATTGGTTATTGGTTATTGGTTATTGGTTATTGGTTATTGGTTAACAGTGCGAGCTTCTAGCTCGCGAGCTAGAAGCTCGCACTTCCCAATCATTATCGGTGATTAGCCGGAAAGGATATTCCCCATGCCCCATGCCCCATGCCCCATGCCCAATTTCCAATAACTATTTAATATCCTCAATTCGGGCATTCAAACCGTTAGCGCTGAGCATTTGTAGCAATTCCTCAGCTTTTTCGCGTTCCCGAAAAGCACCGGCTTGCATCACCGGTCGTCCGCTGGAAAAAGAGCGAAAAGCACCGGGAACGAGAGATTGCATTTTTTGTCGATCGCGCCAACTGTCGGTATCCACCACAACTCGATACCGGAAACCCAAAGCTCTGGCTCGATCGAATGACGGCGCACTCTCCCGGGAATCGCGCAAAGAATTCCCCCCTAAAGGTGCAGGGACATAACCGCCCCTTCCTATCGGAATGTTGCCACCCGGAACCGGCAATCTACCCTCGGAAGAAACCGAACTCGAACTATCAAAATTGGGAGGAATCATTGGTTGCTGTACCGAACTTTCCGAAATTGATCGATAATTCGGATCGGGCACGGGAATGGCGATCGCCCCTTGGGCTAACGATGAAGCAGCGGCATTTCTCGGAGAAAGCTCTTGCTGCAACTGAGCGCTTGGCGGTGTCGAGCGATTTTGCACCGGTCGCCTGGAAACGGGCGCAGGCGGGGGAAGTGGCGCTCTTTCAACTCGGGGACTTAGCCGCCCGGGAGTGTAAGCCGGGAGAGAAGTGTCTGGGCCACCGATGCTGGGAGGTCGATCGGCCCTTAGCTGCAAAGCACTTCCCCCCATTGGCCCAGGGGTAAAAGCTCCCGCCACATCAACCGATCCCGTCGTCCGGCTGCTCGACAATTGATTGCCGTAAGCTGGGATTACTTGACCTTTGGCAGCATTGTTCACATCGTACTGACCGTTGTTGCGAATGACATTGCCCCCCGGTTCGGCAGCAGTTCCCAAATCCGGCAGAGCTCTCGATATCGCCACAATTCCGTCCCGCCGGTTACTCTCGATATAATTGTTGCGCAGCACCGGTCTAGCATCAGCTTGCACCACCACGCCGTCCTTATTGCGAGTAATTTTGTTGCCGATCAGCAGAGGCGAAGCGTTCTGCGCTACATTCACTCCAAATCCCGTGTTTTCAAACACATTATCTCGAACTTCCGGCTGGGAACTGCCAAAAATCGTGATGCCGTTAGCTCCATTTTTCGAGAAAACATTCCCGCCAATCGTCGGTCTGGAAGTACCGACTACCGAAATTCCGTCGTGAGTGCTGCCAGAAAAAGTATTGTTGACAACCGTCGGAGAACTCGATTCGATCCACAAAGCGTAACCGCGAGAGTTAGTATTCGTGACCGTCACCCCGCTGAGTCCCGCCCTGTCTGCGCCTAAAATCGCAATATTTTGACCCGCCGAAGTCGGACTGATAAAGTATCCTCCGCCTTTGATGACAATATTCTGACCGCGAGTGTTGGGATTTCCCTGAACTGTCACGCGGGGCCTGAGCATCAACGGAAATTTTTCGCCGGTTTGCTCGCTGTAAGTACCGGGCGCTAGCAAAATCGCTGTCTTGGGAGGGGCCACGCTCAAGGCGTAGGTAAGGGTTTTAAACGGAGCTCGATCGCTGCCGTTGCCTCCTGTGTCGCTGCCGCCCGTGGAGCTGACGTACAGTATGTTAATCTCGCTCTCTAGGGTCTGAGAAAGTAGCTGCACTCCGGGTATCCCGGCAGCGATAACTGACGGTTGATGGTTGCAAAGGGCGGTGGTGGCAAAAACGAGCAAAAGGCAAGAACTCAAACAAGATTTTTGCGATCGATTTTCTTTGCACCAGGTCTGTTGTGAGTAAATCAGCATAAAAAAACGCAACTTATCTGTAAGCCGAGTTTCGCCTCCGGTGTTTCGTGTCGGGTTTTCGCGATCGAAGTTTAAATACGCCCGCCTGTTTGGGTTGTTCTCCCTTAATCTTTTGTGTTGTTCTGCTAACCTCACGGCTCTCCTCCCAAGTGTGGTACGCAGCTTAACGATTTCACTCTCATCAAGTTTGATCTATTATGCTTCGTTTTTCTCAAATTCAATAAAACTTAAAAATTTGTCTAAATTAAATCGGTTGAGGTAAAAATTAGGCCGATCGCTTTGCTACGATCTTGACCGAGAATTTCCAAGGTGGTACAAGCCCCCGTCTCGCTCCGTGGAATCAATCGAAAGCATCTCAAATCTAAAATCCTCAATCCCCCGAATTTATCTCGCGCAAGTCAATCCAAAATCCTTGCATCTAAAATCTCAAATCGAATGACGGCGTGGGAGAATATAGCGGGTTGATTGGTACGATTAATTATAATTAGGGTGGTTCTGAATGACCGACAAACAAAACAGAATGACCGACAAACAAAACAGAACTTTACCGGCACAGCCAGCCCTCTGCCGGATCTTAGATGCAAATTTAGATCGATCGCGCGAAGGGTTGAGAATTATTGAAGAATGGTGCAGGTTTGGTCTCAACAGCGCCGATTTGGCTGGCGAGTGCAAGCAACTTCGCCAGGAATTGGCTGCTTGGCACGTCGCAGAATTGCGCAGTGCTAGGGATACGCCGGCCGATCCGGGTACGGAGTTGACTCACCCGCAGGAAGAGCAGCGTTCGAGCATTCAGCAGCTACTGGAGGCGAATTTCTCTCGGGTGGAAGAAGCTCTGCGGGTACTCGAAGAGTATGGCAAAATTTACGATCGGAATATGGGCGCGGCTTTTAAGCAGATGCGCTATCGGGTTTATACTCTCGAAAGCGATTTGCTGGCTTACCGGCGCTACCAGCAGTTACTCCGATCGCAGTTATACCTCGTAACTTCGCCGAGAGACAACTTGATGGGAGTCGTGGAAGCTGCTTTGCAAGGCGGACTGACTTTGGTGCAGTACCGCGACAAAAGCTCAGACGACGGCGCAAAGCTGGCTAACGCGCGCCAGTTGTGCGAACTTTGTCACCGCTACGATGCTTTGCTGATTGTCAACGATCGCGTAGATTTGGCGATCGCAGCGGATGCCGACGGCGTACACTTAGGACAGCAAGATTTGCCTGTAGCCGAAGCGCGCAAGTTGCTCGGCCCGGGACGGATCATCGGTTGTTCGACTACCAATGGCGAGGAAATGCAGCGAGCTGTTGATGGGGGAGCCGACTATATTGGAGTTGGGCCTGTTTATTCCACTCCTACTAAACCTGATAAACAGGCGGCGGGTTTGGACTATGTGCGGTATGCTGCTACTAAGTCACCGATTCCGTGGTTTGCGATCGGCGGAATTGATATCAACAACCTCGATGAAGTATTGAATGCTGGAGCTCAAAGGGTTGCCGCAGTACGGGCGATTATGGAAGCAGAACAGCCTACTTTAGTGACGCAGTTTTTCATCTCGCAGTTGATTCGGATGCAGAATCTAAAAGCTCAGAAAGCTTTGCACGGGAAAACTTAGTAAACGACGAGGACACGGCAATGCCGTTTCCCTACCCGGATATAATTGTAGGGAAACGGCATTGCCGTGTCCTGACTGTGGGTAATATTAATACCGATGCCACCGGATTTGATATAATTAATAACTAACAACTGATGATAAATCAAATTGCGCTGCAAGTTAACGGAGAAACCCGCAATTGTGCGATCGACACACCGTTACCAAAATTACTAGAACAATTGGGATTAAACCCCCGTTTGGTGGCTGTGGAGTACAACGGGGAAATTCTGCACAAACAATTTTGGGAAACTACACAGATGCAAGAGGGCGACATCTTAGAAGTTGTCACAATTGTCGGAGGAGGCTAGCCACAAATGGGTGACAAATTAAGCCTCTAGTCCGCCAGGGAATGAATTCCCTGGCTAATAGCTAAAGTCCTCTCAAGAGGACTAATAAGTTCTTCAGTCCTCATAGCGAGGACTTTAGCTTTGAGGCAGGGGTTTCAACCCCTGTCGGACTATCGGTTCTACGCTAAGTTGTCAGGAATCTGCCGAACCTAGGAACGAGGAACTAAACAGCGACAGCTTCAGCCACGGGTTCAGCCACAGGTGCTGCTACAACAGGATAAATGCTGACTTTCTTGCGAGTTTTGCCCTTTCTTTCAAAAGTCACCACACCGTCAACCAAAGCAAACAGAGTATCATCTCTGCCGATACCAACATTATTACCGGGGTGAACTTTAGTGCCGCGTTGGCGGATCAAAATGTTGCCAGCTTTGACAACTTGACCGCCGTACTTTTTGACGCCCAGACGCTGAGAATTAGAGTCGCGTCCGTTACGTGTACTGCCTGTACCTTTCTTGTGGGCCATAATATCCTCAACTGTATTTGCTATGTTTTATTCTGAATCAGTTTCGGCGGTTTGGGGAGTTTCCACAACTGCTTGAGTTAAGTCTCTGGCGGCTAAGACTGTACCGTTGACGCTAATCGAGTCAATCATAAAGCGAGTTGTTTCTTGACGGTGCCCTTTTTTCTTCCGAGTTTTCTTTTTCGGCTTCATCTTGTAGACGAGGACTTTGCGGCCCCGGAAATGCCGTAGAACCGTTCCTTCTACAGTGGCATTTTCTAGTAGAGGCTGGCCGATATGAACCTCGCCTTCGTGCTGGATCAGAAATACTTTGTCTATGGTGACTTTGGATTCAGCTTCAACGTGAAGCAGTTCGATGTCGTAGAAGCGGCCTGGTTCTACCCGAAATTGTTTGCCACCGGTCTCAATAATTGCGTAAGTCATGGGATAGTCGTTGGGTTTGCCGTACAGGTAGCTGAGCGGTGTTTTGCACCCGCGCCCGCAGATTGAAGCCTGGGGCTACACACACTAAGCCTTCGCAGGCCCTAGAGTTGTTTGTTTCAGCTTTTGGAATGTCTCGACCTGATCCGAGCAGGATTTAGACAGACAATCTATAACTATTGCTGATTTTGGTATTTTTGTCAAGTTCGATCGCGCCGGAAATTTCTAATTAGGTAGTCCTGGACGCACGGGCGGTCAGAAACCGGGTGTTTTTACGAAAATTCTGCGTTTTCAGCCAGAGATTAGGTAAAAAACCCGGTTTCTTCGGTCTTAATGGGTAAGCCCTGTTAGGGATAAAATATAGAAGATGCTGTAACTTTTTTATCCCATCGATCCAAAAGGTCGATCGAACTGGATTCAAGCCGTCGCAGAACATTTGCGCGATCGCAACAATTCCAAAGCTTGCTGTTTCACCCTACCTTCCATCACCTCTTTTTGCAAATTAATAAAAGCGTCAAAATCTTCTAAACCGTACTTGGTCATCTGCAACTGCTGTCGCAACTGTTCTTCTGCCTCAACCGTTAAGTAACCTGTCGCCAAAGCTTTTCGGACAATTTTACTGATTAAAGTCATACTAGATTCACCCTGAAGAAGTGCACGTTAAAACATTGGAGTTCTGTCACCAGACTAACTCAGCTTTTAGTTTGTTTCATAATTACTCTTCAAATCCGTTAAATCTACCTTAAGGCATACTTAAACATAGTTACTTTTGATACATACATCAAACTGTAGCAATTTTAAATGTAACGTGCGATTAAATTGGTATATTTAGTTTCTCTCTAACAACAACCGCCATTCTCTGACAGCAAAAGGAGGAACTAGCAATTCAGTTTCATTTTGATTTTTCACAGGCAAATTCAACCGCAAAGGTCGATTACTTGCCAATTGCGAAATTATTGATTTGAAATCGTATTCTCCGACATTAATCGGCAAATCCGACTCGCTCCAAATATCTTTTGCCGTGTCAACTTCGCGCTTGCCTGCCGCAACTTGCAGCGGAACAGGATGCTGCATTTCTATTCCCGGAAATCCTACTAATCTCAGATTTAAAGACTTTACTACTCCCGACTTGACTCGCTTGTACAAAACAACCTGCCATGCTTTATCGTCTGTATCGCGCAGGCTTTGTACGGATCGGAACATTACTGTCTCTGCAGTTTCTGGATATTTGTGAATCGAGGCGAAAGCGGACGGGCTAACTGCTAATATCAGATACAAGCACAAGCTAATAATAGTTAAAGTTCTACGCCAACAAAAATGTTTTTTCAATTTGCAATACTCCGATAATTTACAATTATTTTGCCAGACAATAAAGCCTAAAAAAATTAGGGTGTGCGCTGAGCACGTCACCTCTATAAATATCGCGTTAAACCACTTTTCTCGCAAGTTCTGATAGATTATTTATGGTAGTCTAGAAACCCGGCTTATCCGAAAAATATTGGTTGAGTAACTATGAAAACAGGAAGAAACCGGGTTGATGAGGCACGATTGCGTAAGTCCTAAATAATCTACCGAGGTGCTATTTCCAATCGGTTTCGGCTTGGGATAGCACGTAAGCTGAAACATCGATAATTTGTTGTTCCGACAAACGATCTTTGTAAGCGGGCATAATACCTTTGCCGTTGGTTACTAAGTTGGAAATGTTGGCGATGGAATCCATGCCGTATTTTTTTAAGGCTTTTTGTTTCAAGTTTTTGCCGCGCCTGATAATGTTGCTGCCGTTGATGTGACAGCCTGCACAGTTGGCGGTGAAGACTTCGGCTGCGGTTGCGGGATTTGTAGCTGTATCTGCGATCGCCATTTGGGAATTAGTGGCGATTTCTACAAATGCCAGTGTCAGTATCAATAAAACGGCGGTGAAGATTTTTTTTAATTTATTTATGGAAATCATCTATTTACAATCTGAAAAATACTGCTTGATTTAATGATATCACTAAATACGCATTTTCGGGTTGACTCAGCGATTCATTCTTCCCAATCGAATGTGCGGGAAACTGCTTTTTTCCAAAAGCGATATTTTTGCTCGCGAAGTGCGATCGGCATTTTCGGTTCCCAAATAAAATCCACCGCCCAATTGTCCCGCAATTCGGCTAGCTGACTCCAAAAACCCACCGCCAAACCGGCCGCATAAGCCGCACCGAGTGCAGTAGTTTCTGCTACCACAGGCCGCACCACTGGCACTCCCAAAACATCGCTCTGAAACTGCATCAGCGTGTGATTTCCCACCATACCTCCGTCTACTTTTAAAGACAAAAGCTGCACTGCTGAATCCTGATTCATAGCGTCCAATATTTCCCGCGTTTGCCACGCTGTCGCTTCCAATACTGCGCGGGCAATGTGTGCCTTAGTCGCGTAGCGAGTTAAACCTGCAATTACTCCCCGCGCGCTGTCTTTCCAATAGGGTGCGTAGAGTCCAGAAAAGGCCGGGACAACGTAAACTCCCCCGCTATCTTCGACTGTATTTGCTAATGTTTCTACTTCTGCAGATGTGTTGATGATGCCCAAATTGTCCCGCAGCCACTGCACTAGAGCTCCGGCGATCGCAATACTGCCTTCCAAAGCATACACAGCGGGCGATTCCCCCATCTTGTAGGCGACTGTTGTCAGCAACCCTTGCTTTGAACGGACGATCGTCTCACCGGTATTCAGCAGCATAAAACAGCCCGTACCGTAAGTATTTTTCGCCTCCCCCGGACTGAAACAAGTTTGCCCGACGAGGGCGGCTTGCTGATCGCCCAAAGCAGCAGCAATTGGAACACCATCTAACAATCCTTTTGCAGTTCCAAAAACTTGACTCGAAGGGCGAATTTCTGGCAGCATCTGGCGGGGAATTGCCATGATTTCCAAAGTTTCGGCATCCCAATCGAGGGTTTGCAAATCCATCAGCATCGTGCGGCTGGCGTTGGTAACATCAGTAATGTGCGCGCCGCCAGTCAGGTGCCAAATCAGAAAAGTATCGACATTGCCAAAAATCGCATCCCCTCGATTTGCAGCTTCCCGCAATCCTGAAATATTGTCCAACATCCACTTGATTTTCGGGCCGCTGAAATAAGTAGCCAGCGGCAAACCGCATCGTTCTTGAAATCGATCTTTGCCCTCAAATTCACCTAATTTTTCGCAAATAAAGCGAGTGCGGGTATCTTGCCAAACAATCGCATTGCCGTAAGGTTTGCCAGTGTTTCTGTCCCAAACAATTGCAGTTTCGCGCTGGTTGGTAATACCGAGAGCAGCAATATCTTTCGGGTCGATATTGCCGATTTCGAGGGCATTTTTAATGACGCTTTGGGTGCGCTGCCAAATTTCCTCGGGATTGTGTTCCACCCATCCCGGTTGCGGATAGATTTGCTGGTGTTCTTGTTGGTTGCTGCAAATTATCTGTCCCCGGCGATCGAATACGATAAACCGGGTGCTGGTAGTTCCTTGGTCGATCGCTGCTACGTATTTTTTTGCCAATTGTCTAAAATATTTTTAGTAATGAGGTCTTTAACGTATATGATACTATAGCTAGAAGTCAAATTAATCTCAAAAACTTTAGTTGAGGGAACTCCACAAGTTGAAACTGGCAGAGAAGTGTAGGACACGGCAGTGCCGTGTCCCTACGGGGAAGCTCACGATAGGCGAGTGTACTTCATAAATGTGGAATCTACTGTATATCTAGAAGTCAAATTAATGTCAAAAACTTTAGCTTAGGGAACTCCACAAGTTGAAACTGGCAGATTTGCTCAGACTCGATCGCACAATTAAGGTTATTGGCTTTGACGACGCTCCGTTTTCTCGTACAAGCGGCAGTTTGGTGTCGATCGCGGGCGTAGTCTGCGGGGGAACTCGATTTGAAGGAATGGTGTGGGGACAAGTTTTCCCCGACGGATTAGATGCCACGGATGCTATTTCTGGACTACTCATCGGAGGCAAATTTTTGCCGCAATTGCATCTGGTTTTGCTAGACGGAATTGCTTTCGGCGGCTTCAATATTATTGACCTTCCCGAGTTAGCTTCGCGGCTGCAAGTTCCTTGCGTTGCTGTCATGCGCCGCCAACCAGATTTAGCTGCTGTTGAAAAAGCACTCGGTCATTTACCAGACTCGGAATACCGTTTAGAATTGTTGCGCCGCGCCGGAAAAATTCACGCTTTTGAACCTTTCTTTTTTCAAGTTTGCGGCGAACAACCCGAAGTAATTGCGCTGGTTCTCCAGCGTTTGACAGACACTGGTAAAGTTCCTGAAGCTTTGCGTTTAGCTCATTTGATTGGTGCGGCGGTAATTAATGGAGTTAGTGGCAGTTCTGCTTGAATCATTGTTAAGAACGGGTCATTGTTAAGAACGGGCAAGATGCCCGTTCCACAAAGAGTAATTTTTTTTGTGGGGTTGGCATCCGGCCCGCCCATGAAAAGCTTATTGTAAATGATGTTATTCGATGAGTTTGTACCTACCTACTTACTTACACAATTTCGCCGTCAATTTCGCCGAATTCGATTTGAGTTCCCAACGCCAAAGTCAGGGTACTTTCAGGTTCTACCATTTTTATATCGCCTTGAATGTCTGTAGCCCACCAAGCGCGATCGCACAAATTGGTCAATCCTAACGAAAGCTCGTTTCTCGATCGAGAAGTGACTATAGCTACCAGACCGTTAGATGCTCCGGCTGTTAAACTCGGTATGTCAGAGGTGAATAGTTGAGTTCCCGCACTCAGAGGAATAACTCGACTGCCTAATTTCAGGGAAAATTGGCTGCTGGTAAAAGAATCCGCTGCGGATTTTTGTGATCTAATACTAGGCGGAACCTGAGCCGAATTTGGAGCAGGCAAGTCAGAGTTTCCTACTGTAATTGTACAGTTGCCGATTCTCTTTTGGTCGCCCGATCGCAAATAACTAACCGCCCCGCTATCCACATTCTCGCAAACAATTTGACCTGCTTCCAATTGAAACCGCATGGCCAAGGGCGAAACATTAGGAATGCAGATAATAGACAAATTTTCATCGCTACCAAAAGTCACCGGTTCGGAACCCAGAGTCAGAGTGCGATTTGCTCCGGTATCGTAACTAATTACCAGCCAAGCTTTGTTGAACAAAGTTTCAGCTACAACGAGCATAATTCCAATCCAAAAACCGATCGCAGCACAGCCAGCTAAACGGCCTGCTGTACCGGATAAATTGTAAGCAAACAGAATAAACAAACAGCCGCCCAAAACACCCCCAACACCGCCGCCTCCCGTGCCGCGAAGCGCTCCCAAATTAGGAATCCGCTGTGCAAGTCCCAGTCCTAACAAACTGCCAGCTATTCCCCAGCAAATTACTCGCAATAATTCGTTTTTGCCATCGCCAATCCCGCTATAAATGCCTTCGGCGATCGCCCCAGAAATGGCTCCTGCAATTAAACCAAACAATCCGCCATTTTTAAAAGCCTGTTTAATTTGAGGCTTGCCTTTTATATAGTAAAAATAGCCGAACATGATAGCAGTAGCAATCCCACCGCCTACCAATCCAAACCAGCGACCTGTGGAAAATACACTGTCAGGAAAAGATGCCGAACCAGTGAGTCGCTGCATGAAAGGTTCGGTGATGAGATTGCCGGCGAAACCGCCGACAGCACCGCTAATTCCAAACTGCAAAGCTTTTTTAAGGGCTGATAGATTTCTTTTCACGGCACACCAGATTAAAAGTGAGTGTCAAATCTAGCTACAAGCTCGAAAGTTACGATTTCCGACGATCTTATATCTGGCATCGCGATCGAGAACAGGCTTTCGGGCCTGTTCGACAAACACAAAGAGTTGAGTTTTCTTGTGGGGAGTAGGGGTTAGGCTCTTCTAGCCCGCCCGTCCAAGACTTATCGAAAATGATACAAGATGTGAGACGATCGCACATCTCTCCCCTGTCTCCCGCCTGTCTCCCTTCCCTCAGAGGGAAAAGTCTTTGAGCGTTGCGCCGTCGCCCGCCACAAATCCCCCTTAATGATCTATCGCCTGTAACCCTTGCTGCGAAAGCATTTTAGCAAATTTTAAATCGGTGAAATTTTAACGCTGAACACCCAAGCGAGGGCCCAAATATGAAAATGAATGTTACAAACTATTACAGTAACACTCAGAATGTGAACATAATGCCTCAAAATACTTGCGAGAGGTAGTTGTGTCAGAGAAGCAATATCCTTACTAACTGCCCGACAGTCACTCGATCGCCACTTAGTGGCCTGCTGCAATCTAAATCAAAAATTAAAGATCGCATCAGTCATTTGTGGTATTCTAAGCGACAGGCTTAGTGCGGGCACTCACAAGCGCACCGGCGTGAAGAACCAGCGCCGTCAAACATCGAAGGTCGCCTCCCGCCCACAACTTTAACAGTTGCTGGCTGTGGAAAGTCCGGCCTTCCCTGTCAAAGCTCCTGCCTGAGAATGAAAGGTACGGGATGCAAGCGCCCACCGTCGCTCGCTCAGCGGGGAGCAGTTCGTATAGCAAAATATCCAGCGGGTACACACAAGATGAGTATCGTCACCAAATCAATCGTCAACGCAGACGCCGAAGCTCGCTACTTGAGCCCAGGTGAATTAGATCGGATCAAGAGCTTTGTCACCTCTGGTGAACGCCGCGTCCGCATCGCCCAAATTTTGAGCGAATCCCGCGAACGCATCGTCAAGGCAGCAGGCGACCAACTTTTCCAAAAGCGCCCTGATGTTGTTTCTCCAGGCGGCAACGCTTACGGCGAAGAAATGACCGCAACTTGCTTGCGCGACCTCGACTACTACCTGCGTTTGATCACCTACGGAATCGTAGCTGGCGACATTACTCCGATCGAAGAAATCGGTATCGTCGGCGTCCGCGAAATGTACAAATCTCTCGGCACCCCGATTGAAGCCGTCGCCGAAGGCGTTCGCGCTATGAAAAGTGCAGCAAGTTCGCTGCTGTCTGGAGAAGACGCTTCCGAAGCTTCCTCTTACTTCGACTACGTTATCGGTGCGATGCAGTAAGGAATTTCGATTTTAGGTTTTCGATTTTAGATTGAAAAAAAGCGCCTTACTGCTAACAAGCTAAAAGCTTTTGCAGATAAAGGGCCACTTAAAAATCTCAAATCCCAAATCCCAAATTCTAAATTCTAGCTCCAAAATTGGACTGACTCAGCCACTTTCAAGGAAACAAGACAACCATGCAAGACGCAATTACCGCCGTTATCAATTCCTCTGACGTTCAAGGTAAGTACCTCGACATCAGCGCTCTAGACAAGCTCAAGAACTACTTCGCTTCTGGCGAACTGCGCGTCCGTGCAGCTACCTCCATCAGCGCCAATGCAGCCACAATCGTCAAAGAAGCAGTTGCTAAGTCTCTGTTGTACTCTGACGTAACTCGTCCCGGCGGCAATATGTACACCACTCGTCGTTATGCAGCTTGCATCCGCGACTTGGACTACTACCTCCGCTACGCCACCTACGCCATGCTAGCTGGCGACCCTTCCATCCTCGATGAGCGCGTGCTCAACGGTTTGAAAGAAACCTACAACTCCTTGGGCGTGCCCATCGGTTCTACCGTACAAGCAATCCAAGCAATGAAAGAAGTCACCGCCGGTTTGGTCGGTTCTGACGCTGGTAAAGAAATGGGCGTCTATTTCGACTACATCTGCTCTGGCTTGAGCTAAGACTCAGGAAGAAGGAAGAAGGAAAAAGGAAGAAGAAGGAAGAAAGAAAAATATTTATTTCTTGCCTCTTTTAACTTTTAACTTTGGACTTGTTACCTTTGGCTTTGAAAAGAGGTCAGGGAAGTTGAGAGTGATTGCTAGACCGTCAAAGGCTGGTCGAGAAAGCCCGACGAGTTTTAACGAGCTAGTTTTGACTCCTAACTCCCTGCCTTCAATCTTTAAAAAATCCATCTAATAATCTGTAAACCTACTCAGGAGTTTGTTTCCCATGAGAATGTTTAAGGTGACTGCTTGCGTCCCCAGTCAAACTCGCATCCGCACTCAGCGCGAATTGCAAAATACCTATTTTACTAAGCTTGTTCCTTACGACAACTGGTTCCGGGAACAGCAAAGAATTATGAAAATGGGCGGCAAAATTATTAAAGTGCAACTGGCTACCGGTAAGCCCGGAGCTAATACAGGTTTACTTTAAGAGCCGAAGCTGGATTAGTAGAGGGGTAAGAGGTCGCGATGACCTCTTTTTTGTTTGTTATAGTTATAGCAGAAGGAATAATGTCCAGCGTTGTTAATCTAATGATTGACAAATATTTCAATAAGCAGAAAGTATCACTGCGATTATCGCTAACAAAACAGCAAGCATTTGTGGTAATGTAATAGCCTCTTTCAAGAATAAAGACGATAATAATATAGTAATCAGCGGATAGATAGACGTAACACTCACTACATTGGCAACTTCACCTTTGCCAAGGGCTATAAAAAATACTAATGACGCCACAGTGCCGCAAACGCCAACTAACAAGGCAAACAAAATTCCCCTAACATCTCCCTCAAAACTAAAATTATTAGTTTGGATAATAATAAATAAAGTAGTTAAAATAGCGCCAATTGCTTCATAAACAAAAGCAGTTTTGTAGTCAATATATTTAGTCGCTAAATTGCCAAAAAATCCCCACAAACCATATAATAGCGAACAGATTAATGCGTAAATTAACCAATCTGGTACTTTAGCCATCTTTGTTAGAGTTTATTGAGATCGTTCTAAAATCCTATGGCTAATGACATTCGACGCTTCATTCCCTTTTTTGACCCCAGCGCGTCTCAATGGGCCGCTGAGGCTCGGTGGCTGAGGTGGCTGACTTTTCTGTGGCTGTTTGTCGGGCTGACAGCATTGTTTTCGGCTTCCTATCCCATTGCAAATTATGAATTTGGAGACGGCCTTTATTATTTTAAACGACAGCTAATCGCAGTGGCGATCGGGCTGGCAGGTTTTAACTTGATGGTGTATTCCCCCCTGCGCTACCTGCTGAAAACAGCTCAGTTAGGAGTCCTGTTGCTGCTGGGATTGCTCTGGTTGACCTTAGTTCCGGGGGTGGGAACCACTATCAACGGGGCGACTCGCTGGATATCTCTGGGCCCGGTTCCAATTATTCAACCTTCTGAGTTGATCAAGCCGTTTTTCGTTCTTCAAAGCGCCCGCATTTTCGGCAACTGGCCCCGGTTGACGAATAAAGTTCGCTTTACTTGGCTGTTAATTTTCGGTGCAATGCTGTTGGGAATTTTGTTGCAGCCGAATTTAAGTACCACGGCTTTGTGCGGGATGACTTTGTGGTTAGTGGCTTTAGCGGCTGGCTTGCCTTATTTGCAGTTGGGCGCAACGGCTATTGGGGGAATGCTTTTGGCAGTTTTAAGTATTAGTTTTAGGGAATACCAGCGCCGCCGGATTATGTCTTTCCTCAATCCTTGGGCAGATCCGATGCAAGACGGTTATCAGTTGATTCAAAGTCTTCTGGCTGTGGGTTCAGGGGGCATTTGGGGTGTGGGTTTGGGGATGTCGCAGCAAAAGTTATTTTATCTGCCGATTCAGTACAGCGATTTTATTTTTGCTGTGTTTGCTGAGGAGTTTGGTTTGGTGGGAGGTTTCTCGCTGTTGCTGATGTTGGCGGCTTACTCTACTGTGGCGTTGAGGGTAGCGATGAAGGCTCGAAATAGTGAGAGTCAGTTGGTGGCGATTGGGGTGATGGTGGTGATGGTGGGACAGTCGCTGCTGAATATTGGGGTGGCGACGGGGGTTTTGCCGACTACGGGTTTGCCGCTGCCGTTTTTTAGTTACGGGGGTTCTTCGATGTTGGCAAGTTTGTTGTTGTCGGGGTTGCTGATTCGGGTGGCGAGGGAGAGTTCTGAGGCTGATGTGGTTTCTTTAAACGGCCTCCGTGGAAAGCCGGGAAAGCCGAACTTACGATCGAACAACGGCACTACACAAACCGAATAATTTGTCAAGTTATTTCTTTGAGGCGCGGGTAGCTAGAAACCGGGTTTTTTAACCAAAATATTTGCTTAAAACCTTCAATAAGAGTCAAAAAACCCGGTTTCTTTACCTTCTGTGGCCCCGTCATTCCGGGCGATCGACTATTTCCGCCCGTCACCCTTATTGGGCGGTTCTTCTTGTTGTTCTTGAGGTTTAGCTGTGATGTCAGTTAATTCTTTTTTGTCTGGTTGCGGTGTTTCTTGAGTTGAGTTAGCCATTGAGTTTGGTCATAAATAGATGCACCGCTTAATTATATCGTTTCGGGCTGCAAAGATATTGCTGTAGATATCGAGCGGAAAATCAAGACGAACAATTCTCATGGAGTGGCATTTGAGCTTTAATAAGTGTTAGCAATATTTTGATGTGTCAAGCGGATATTCAAACCAGAGGCCTGTCAAAAGTTATGAAACTGCAAAAAATTGGATTGTCGGGACTCATCTCAATCTTACCGACGCTGACTGTAGGTGAGTTTCGGTTTATCCCTAATTCTCAATTTAAAATCCTCAATTCTCAGGCCTTGGCTCAAACTCAAGCTCAGCGGAAAGCCGAAGCAGACCGACTGTTCAAGCAAGGGATTCAGCAGTATCAGATTAGTCAATTTCAAGCTGCTTTGCAGTCTTGGCAACAGGCACTAATAATTTATAGAGAAATAAAAGACCGCCAAAGCGAGGGGGCGGCTCTGGGAAGTCTGGGAATTGCTTACCTTAACCTCGGCGACTACGCCAAAGGTATCGAGTACGCTCAGCAGTGGTTGGCGATTGCGCGAGAAATTAAAGACCGCCAAAGCGAGGGGGCCGCTCTGGGAAGTCTGGGAATTGCTTACCTTTCCCTCGACGACTACGCCAAAGCGATCGAGTACACTCAGCAGTGGTTGGCGATCGCGCGCGAAATTAAAGACCGCCAAAGCGAGGGGAAAGCTCTGGGAAATCTGGGAAATGCTTACTTTTCCCTCGGCGACTACGCCAAAGCGATCGAGTACGCTCAGCAGCAGTTAGCGATCGCGCGAGAAATTAAAGACCGCCAAAGCGAGGGGGCCGCTCTGGGAAATCTGGGACTTGCTTACCGTAACCTCGGCGACTACGCCAAAGCCATCGAGTACGCTCAGCAGCATTTGGCGATCGCGCGAGAAATTAAAGACCGCGACAGCGAGGGGAACGCTCTGGGAAATCTGGGAAGTGCTTACGATAACCTCGGCAACTACGCCAAAGCGATCGAGTACCAACAGCAGTCGTTGGCGATCGCGCGCGAAATTAAAGACCGCCGAAGCGAGGGGAAATCTCTGGGAAATCTGGGAATTGCTTACCGCAACCTCGGCGACTACGCCAAAGCGATCGAGTACGCTCAGCAGCACTTGGCGATCGCGCGAGAAATTAAAGACCGCCAAAGCGAGGGGATAGCTCTGGGAAATCTGGGAAATGCTTACCGTAACCTCGGCGACTACGCCAAAGCGATCGAGTACACTCAGCAGCAGTTGGCGGTCGCGCGCGAAATTAAAGACCGCGACAGCGAGGGGGGCGCTCTGAACAATCTAGGATTGGCTCTCTACAAATCGGGCGATCTCCCAGCAGCAGAAAAAAACCTACTTGATAGTATTAAAGTTTTGGAATCTCTCCGTGCTGGATTAGACGATGCCAATAAAGTGTCAATCTTTGAAACGCAAACTAACCCCTACCTAATTTTACAGCAAGTCTTCATCGCTCGGAAAAAAACTAATGACGCTTTAGAAATTGCCGAACGAGGTAGAGCCAGAGCTTTTGTCGAGTTATTGGCATCTCGCCTTGCCCCATCTGCCTCTGTCCCAACTACTATCAACCCCCCCAATATCCAGCAAATTCAAAAAATCGCTAAAGAGCAAAACGCTACCCTCGTCGAGTATTCAACTATTTGGAATGAAGCCCTTTATATTTGGGTCATCAAGCCGACTGGTGAAATTACCTTTCGCTCAGTTGACCTCAAATCTCTCGACATCAATCTACCCGAAGCCACCGAAGGGACAAGAGTATCTGCTGCTACTGGGAGGAGAGGATTAAACGAGCAAGATACAGCCTTAGCTGAGATGATTCGCGGCACTCGCGAGGCTCTGGGTGTATCAGCGGGGGACACTGCCAATAAACAAACAGCTAATCCCCCTGCTTCTACCCCTGCTAATTCTCGCATAATCTACCCCAAATTACAGCAAAGTTATCAACTACTGATTCAACCTATTGCCGATCTTTTACCTACTGACCCGAATGCTCCTGTCATCTTCATTCCCCATAAATCCCTGTTTTTAGTTCCCTTTGTCGCCTTACAAGATCCGACAGGTCAATATTTGATTGAAAAACATACCATCCTCACTGCTCCCGCAATTCAAATTTTGGATTTAACCCGCCGATCGCGGCAAAAAGTCCGACAACTTTCTCTGCAAAATAACCTCGTCATCGGCAATCCAATTATGCCCAAAATTGGCAACCCGCCGCGCCAATTAGCTCCCTTACCGGGCAGCGAACAGGAAGCAATTACAATTGCCCAACTTCTGAATACTAAACCGATTACAGGCTCTCAAGCCACTAAAGCATCGATTGTTCAACAGATGCTAAAAGCCCGAATTATTCATCTGGCAACTCACGGATTACTCAATGAAGTGAAGAGGCGAGATTTACCTGGAGCGATCGCCCTTGCTCCATCAGGAAATGATGATGGATTGCTGACTTCGAGCGAAATCTTGGATTTAAAATTAAATGCTGAATTAGTGGTATTAAGTGCTTGCAATACTGGCAGAGGAAAACTCACAGGTGATGGTGTGCTTGGATTATCTCGTGCTTTAATTAGTGCTGGTGTTTCCAGTATAATCGTTTCTCTGTGGTTAGTGCCCGATGAGCCGACAGCGGAATTAATGGCAGAATTCTATCGCCAATTACAGAAAAACCCGAATAAAGCTCAAGCTTTGCGGCAAGCGATGCTGATGACAATGAAGATGCACCCAACTCCGCAAGATTGGGCAGCGTTTACGCTGATTGGCGAAGCAGAATAAGATTTTTTTCTGCGCTTGCTACACTGCTTGAGGGTTGCAGCCAAACAAATCGGAGGTGGACGCAAAAACATCTTTGTTAAGTATTAAATGCCGATCGCCATCTCGACTGATTAACCCTTGCTGCTGCAATTTTCCCAGCATTCGAGTTACTGTTACCCGCGTCGTGCAAATAGCATTAGCAATATCTTGATGTGTCAAACGGATATTCAAACGAGTTCCCTCAACCACTGGCTGACCGAAGTCCTGTTGCAATAATAGCAGTAGCTGATACAAACGGTCATCTACTCGGCGCTGTCCGGCGATCGCTAAAATTGCTTCCATTTGTCGCAGCCGCCGTACCATTTGAGGCAGCAACTCGTGAGCCAATTGAGGAGAAGCTTCGATTTCCACCATAGAATACCACATCAAATAAATATCTGATGTCGCCGTAGCTCGGTAAGTCTGCAAATTTGTCAACCACAAACCGAAGCACATCGAAGGCCCAACCCAACCCAAAAGTCCTTCTTCCCCGCTTGGATAAAGCGTGCTCAGTTGTGCTAGACCCTGACAGACTCGCCAAAGGCCTTGCGACATCATAGGAATGGTTTCGCCCTTGGCATAAAAATGCAAGTTGCGAGTCGCTCCTGTGTTATGCTGGATTTCCGCTAAAAGTGCTTTGGATGTTGGTGGCATATCGCTTATTTCCAGCTAAAAAACATTGGTCTGAGACCTACATTGCTCACTCTAGCCGACAAAGGTAAAGGTTTGGTAATCGTCTGGTTAGCGGCAAGATAAGCTTTAGTCATTAGTTGTCAGTCATTAGTTGTTATAAAATGACTGACAACCGGGTGGATTATGGAAAATAAATGCACTCGTTACACGAGCATATTAAATAAATATTTAAGTGGAAGAAAAACTCATAATACTTGTTAATAAATAGTAGGTAAATCAAGGTTTTATAGAAAACAGAGGCGAGTTCTGAAGTTCGATCGTCCTCCCATACCCACCAAGTCAACTGCTGCTATCTCTTGCGACAACCTTCTAAAATAGTTCAAGCAGGTACTAAAAGACAAAGTAAGGTTTTTCATGGCCGATCAATTAATTCGCGCTACAGCCGCAGAGGGCGGAATTCGCGCTGTAGGCGTCATTTCCACCCGCCTCACCGAAGAAGCAAGACAGCGGCACAATCTCTCCTACGTGGCTACAGCCGCCCTCGGCCGCACGATGTCGGCGGGGCTGTTACTCGCCTCCAGCATGAAACGGCCCGAATCGAGAGTCAACATTCGCATCAAAGGAGATGGGCCGCTGGGCGGGCTTCTGGTGGATGCGGGACTTGATGGAACAGTTCGAGGTTATGTGGATAATCCCGAAGTGGAATTGCCGCCCAATGCTAAAGGCAAACTCGATGTCGGCGGGGCAATAGGTGACGGTTATTTGTACGTGGTGCGGGACGTTGGATACGGCTTCCCTTATTCAAGTACGGTAGAATTGGTTTCCGGCGAAATAGGGGACGATCTGACTCATTATTTGGCAACCTCGGAGCAAACGCCTTCGGCTCTGGTTTTGGGGGTGTTTGTGGGGGCGGGCGGGGTACAAGCGTCTGGGGGTGTGCTGTTGCAGGTTCTGCCGAAGGCGGCAACGGACGAAAAACTGATGCAAACTTTAGAATCTAGAGTTGCTGCACTGTCGGGCTTTACGCCGCTGCTGCGATCCGGCAAAACGCTGCACGAGATTCTAGAAGAGTTATTGGGAGATATGGGTCTGGAAATTTTCCCGGAAACTCAGATGGTGCGCTTTGACTGCGGCTGTTCGTTCGATCGAGTTTTGGGAGCTCTGAAAATGTTGGGCGAAGCGGAACTCCAAGACATGATTGAAAAAGATGGGGGGGCTGAGGCTACGTGCCATTTCTGCAACGAGGTTTACAAAGCTAATAGCGACCAACTTGCGGAACTGATCGGCGATTTGCGATCGAACTCCGGTTCTTGAGATAATAATTGGTAATTGGCAATCAGGAGTGCGAGTTGGGGATAAAGGCCTTGACCAATTGCCAATTACCCTTTATCAATTACCTAATCACAAAATTTTGATTTTTGGGGTTTGGCGAGATCCTCTTGTAGTCTTTCGCCTGCTGGAGTATTTAAAAGTGATGAATACATTCTATAGAGCAGTCAATAGCAGCGATCGCTGTTTTGAAATAATAAAGACAGGCTGGTTGTTGTTTGTGGTGAGGATATGAGTCAAGATCGCAAAACATCAGGCCGTTGGTCTGCATCAGAATCCTTGGAGTCAACAAAGGATACTTCGTCGCTGGTGCGCTTACCAGCAAGGAAAAACCGGGCTGAACGACTTAAAGAGCTCCGAGAGTTGGTTACTTCGGGAAAACTGCCGGGAGGGCATCTGGAACTACCGCCGAATTTGTCTGGGGAAAACTCGCAGCCGCCGGAGGAACACAATCCGTTTTGGCGGAACTGGTCGCATAAGTGGCAGTTTTGGCTGGCGCTGAGTTTGATGCTATCGGTGGGTATGGGGTTTGTGGCAATTGCGTCTTTACTCAACCTGACCTCGCAGTCGAATTGCTCAAAGATTTTTTGGCCGACGGCTTCTGCTAACGATCGCTTTTTTTGCGCTCAAGAAGCAGCAAGCAAGCGGACGGCGGATGATTTGCTCAGGGCGATCGAATTAGTTAATGCTTTGCCACAAGACCATCCGCTGCGGCCGAGAATTAACGGTCAAATCGAGCGGTGGTCGGAGGATATTCTCAGGCTGGGAAATGCTAGTTTCCAAGAAGGAAAGCTGGATCAGGCGATTGCGATTGCTCGCAAGGTTCCTCAAGACGTTCCCGCTTACCCGACGGTGGAAAAGCAGATTGAAAAGTGGCAGTCGATATGGATCGATGCAGAGAAAATTTACCGCACGGCCGAAGACCACTTGCGTAAGGAAGAGTGGACGCTGGCTTTCCGCCAAGCTACTTTGCTGTTGGATTTGGGCAATACTTTCTGGGAATCGACTAAGTACGAGGAATTGACTAAGCTGATTCAAGCGACTCGGACTGAGGGCAATAAGTTGGTAAAAGCCCGGAATACAGCGGCAGAGGGAGGGCTCGACAATCTGGTGATGGGGATTAAGCTGGCTCAGGGAATTGGTCAAAACAGTTATTTGTATCAAGCTGCCAATAAGGCGATCGCGGAATTTAGCAAGAAAATTCTGGATATAGCCCAAAAACGCTTGCTCTCAGGGGATTGGGAGCAGGCGCTCGCGATTGCGAACAAGATTCCCGACACTGCAAATTTAAGGGAACAAGTTGAGGATTTTAACCAGTTGGCGAATGCTACTGGTCAGGCTTTGAGTGGCTCTGTTGAGGGTTTGTCCAAGGCGATCGAGATCGCTCAAAAGTTGAATTCGAGCCGCCCTTTGTACAAACAAGCTCAAGATTTAGTCGGCCGCTGGCAGCAAGAAATGGCTGATGTGAAAGTTTTGGATTTGGCAAGCAGGCTGGCGGCGCCGGGACGGGTAAATGATTTGAGGGCTGCGATCGGGCAATTGCAAACAGTCCCGGATTCAAATCCCCGCGCTTCTGAAGCTCGCAGTCAAATTAGCCGCTTGAGCCGTCAAATCGAGCTGCTCGAAGACAGTCCGTATTTACAAAGAGCGAACGATTTGGCGAGTACGGGCGATCCGAATGCTCTAGAGGCCGCCGTTGCTCAAGCTTCTCGGATCGGTCAAGGTAGGGCGCTTTACGTGGAAGCTCAAACCAAAATTCAAGCTTGGATCGAGAGGAGACAGCGGCTTGTTGACCAGCCGTTTTTGGATAGAGCTCAGCAGCTAGCGGCGGTGGGCAATTTGGCGGGGGCAATTGAGATGGCCCGCCGGATTCGATCGGGACGGGTGCTTTATGAGGAAGCTCGATCGAACATTCGGACTTGGGAGGCTCAATTTCAGGGCGAGCAAGGTTTGCAGAGCGCCCGTCAGGCGGCCCGAGCGGGGACTGCTGACGCTTTGCAAACGGCAATTTCCCTGGCTCTTCAGGTGCCGGAGTCGAGTTCGCTCCGGTGGCAGGCGAGCGAGGCGATTGATGAGTGGAGCCAGCGGATTTTGGCGCTTGGTGTGGAACAGTCGTCGTCGGATCTGGCTGGGGCGATCGCAACTTTGAAGAAAATTCCTTCGGGTACTCGGGCTTTTGAGCAAGCTCGATCGCAAATCAAAGTTTGGGAGGAGTCGCTGAATTCTCCCGATCCTGAATCTCCCGATGCTGAATCTCCCCCTCCCGAACCCCCGGAAACCGAGCCTCCGAGCAGCCCTCCGAGTCGCTAAATTTGACGGTGAGAAGCTGCTAACTAATATCTTTGCCGATCTGTATTAGGGAACCAAAAATGAAAACGCCCAAGCAAGTTCTCGAAGACTGGGTTTCTGCTTATAACGCTCGTGACCCTCACGCCCTGATCGAGCTTTATCACGACGATGCAGAGAACCATCAAGTTGCCTTTGGCGATCCTCTAAACGGGCGCGAGGCATTGCTTGAGAGTTTTGTTACCTTCTTCCAAGCTTTTCCAGACAATTACACGCACGTTGAGAATCTGTTTGAGGATGGCGAGTGGGCGATCGTCGAGTGGACTGGTGGCGGCACATTTCTAGGTGAGTTTGGTGGCAACCTACCAACTGGCAAAAGTTTTACCCTGCAAGGCTGTGGCTTCTTTCATGTTGTTGAGGGCAAAATCCATTTTCAACGCGGTTACATAGACAAGCACACTTGGTTCATGCAGCTTGGGCTACCGATATCATAAGCTTCCAGTTGTGCAACTGTACAATTATTTGGCATCAAGTCTTTGCTGACTCAAACCTGCGTTGCAGCTAGAGACTACCGAAAAACAGTGCTTTTTCCCGATGCTTGCCATCCCATTAAAATGACTAATTTCAGAGCCTAAACATCCGCCGGATTCAGGTGCATCATTGCCCAAGTGGTGTAAGTGCCGATCGGACTCCAAAGTATGTAAGGCAGCAATAATAGGGCGGCAGACTCGGAAACTTGCAACACACTTAAAGCTAGTATTACGCTTAAAATAGCACCCGTTCCGCCGATTATTGTGCCGACTTTTAGGCTCTTAAGTTTGCACATAACCGAAGTGTAAGAGATGGTTACTATTTCTAAAAGCAGGTACAAGCCCATTCTCAGCCAAGTCTCCTGAGTTCCCGGTTCTTTTTCCCAAACAATCACTGCTGACCATGCTGCACAAATAAAAATTACTGTCCAAATTATGGGAATTGCTTTTTCAAATACTAGCCATCTCGGACGCTGCAAGCGGTTGAACCATTTGATGTCGCTGGGTGAGAGCAAGCTAGCTGCTAGTGCTACTACAAAGGCGACACCTCCAATTACCATCCAGGATTTAATCATTTCTCTACCTTTGGCTAGATTTACGGCTGAGATTAAACATATATTTTAGGTAATAACCGCGCAAAATACATCTGCATCCAGTCTTAAATTTATAATTTACAGGTAATTTAGAGTTCTTGAAAACAGTAAATTTATTGGCTTCACAGTCCTGGACGCAGAACTTAATTATGTAGGGTGCGCTAGGCGCACCTTACCGCTATAATTCGCGCTTAGTCTTTCAACTAAATATGCAGCTAGCCGAGGCGGTGATGCTGTTCTAATTCTAAACTAGAGTCGTCATCTTTTTTGGGAACCAGAAGCGTATTTTCGCTGCTCGGTTGCAACACGGCTTTAATCACTTGGAGAAAACGGTTAGGCTTTTTAGTTTGACCGTTGAGACTGCGGCGGTCTTTCACTTTTTTAGACAGGTGGCGCATCACAGATAAATCGAGTTCATCTATGAAATGGTCTGCTATACGTTCTCCCATTAAATCAATAGCTTCAGAATACTGATCGGTTAGGGTTTCTATGGCATCGTATGCTTCGTCAGCAACTTGACTTGCTACTGTTTTACTTTGGTCGCCTGATGTTTGAGAATGGCTGCGGCGTCTGTCTAAAAGACTTTGGTAGTCAGCAATACTCATTCCCAAATTGTAAAGATGGTGGTGAGCATGATCTATCAAATCTACTTCACTGGGATAGAAGAAACCGCGAGTGCTGTTGATGCCGTGCAGTTTTGCCCAACGCCGCAGAATTGTCTCATCTTGCAGTTGATATCGCTCCAACATTTGAGCTGTATTCAGCTCTACTTCTGGCGTAACTTTGAAATCGCTCATCGGTAAATCCTCGCTGGTGAGTAAATAAATAAAATTGAAACTTAGAATCTGTGATTTGCGTACAGTCTGAAAATCACGATCGATCCTTTGACGGCATTGAGCGAAGTCTTGCGGGCATTTGCTAGCCGTTGATGGTGCGATCGTTCGATCGAGTCAGAGAACTTCAGGGTAGCGTACTTTTGGGCTTTGTTTCGATCGCATCCGGGAGCAAGCACACAGGGTTAATAATATAGCTGATTTAGGTTTCAACAACCGTTAAAAATAGTAAAGTTTGATTGTTGGGCTTGAATTCTTAGTAATGTTGAGCTATATTATTATCAATAACCGTGCAATTAGTAATTTTAGTAGTTGCAAACGAGATTCTTAGTATGCCTGTATACGATTATTTTTGTCCCAAAAACAACCAGAAGTTAGAAGTTTCGCACAGCATGAACCTGGAAGTTTCGACTTGGGGCCAACTGTGCGAGTTAGCTAAGTGCGAACCCGGAGACACTCCCGCAGATGCTCCGGTACGCCGACTGCTGAGCGCTCCGAGGTTGATGAAGCCGACATCCGACACCGATTATAAAAATTCTGGTTTCAGCAAGTACGTGAAGCGGGATGAAGGGGTTTATGAAAATGTCACGGCTAAGGATGGTGAAAGCCGTATTGTCAATCGAGATGGCAAGCCGATTAAAGACTGAGAACCCACAATAATCAAGTAGGGACACGGCACTGCCGTGTCCTGTATTTCATCCGATTGACAACTGCTATATTATTCAGATTATATTATTCCGATGCAGGCGGAAACAAAACGATCCACCGGACATAATATTATGAGCCAAACCAATCTTTCATTTTTTGTTTGGCTTGTTCTTTAGTATCAGCATTAATGTGTACTGAAACAGTAGCTATTGCCGCCAGCAATACTCCCAAATCGTCCGTAAATCCCATGCCGACTAATATATCGGGAATGGCATCGACCGGAGATATAAAATAGGTCAAAGCTCCAACAATAACAGTTTTTGCCCAAGCAGGCACCTTTGGATCCTGAGCCGCATAGTAGAGAATCAAAGCTTTTTCTACTACTTCTCTTCCTGCGGTTAAAGCAAAGTTTTTAAGTTTCGTCCAAAAACTTTCATCTGAATAGTTCATTTTGGGGTTGCTGAGGTTTGTTGTGGTTCCTTTCCGGTCGATCAAATCGAGAGGAATGCCCTTACTTTTAAGCTGGGAAACAGCAGAATAGAAGGATGCTGATGCCTGATTTTGATTGGGCGCAGCCTCCCGTATTTGTTTGATGTCTGCGATGAATTCCTGCATGGCTTGGATTTGCAAGTCGGAAACCGCCAGCAGTTTTTTTGCGGATTGGATCGCCTCGCTTTCAGCAGGATGCAGCGTCTTATTTGCCCAAGTAATGTTTATTAAAAAATACATGACTCCCAAACGCAGCGGTTCTGCTGATTGGCTGAGTGTTTGCAAACAGTCGCTGAGTGAAGGGGGAGTGGCTGTGTAGGATTGGATTTGAGTCTTTGCGGAGTCAGAAAACTTGTCTAAATTTATGGTTTTAAACAACAAATCTAATTCGTCAATATCAACGGCACCATCGGCGGCTGCGATCGCAAACAAAGAACCGTAAAAAGCTAAAAGTTCGCTTTCTGAGGATGTGGCAAAAATATCTCTCTCGGACACGATGCTACCCCGATCGCTGACGACGCTTTGCATTTTATCATAAAATTCAGCTCGCCATGATTTCGGCACGCGCATTCAAGGGCTGCGGAAACCGGCAATAATTTTAGAGAAAATGACACAATGGAGAACTTTGTATGAAAGTTGCGATCGTCGGCTGCGGCTATGTGGGTACTGCGACAGCCAAACATTTACGCGGCAAATCTGATTGTACTGTGACGGCGACAACTACGAGGGCGACCCGAGTAGTTGAGTTGGAGGGTGTCGCGCAGCGGGTGGCCGTTGTCAAGGGAAATGACAAAGATGCGATCGCCTCTGTACTGCAAGAACAAGATGCTGTAATGCTGTGCGTAGGTGCTCCCAATTCTGATACTTATCAGGAGAGTTATTTAGATACGGCGACTACTTTGGTATCGGTTTTAAAGCAGATACCGACAGTCAAGCAGGTTATTTATACGGGTAGTTATTCTGTGTACGGCGATCGCCAAGGTGAATTGGTAAATGAAGAATCGCCCGTCAAACTAGCTAATCCAAATAGTGAAATTATGGCAGAAACCGAACGGGTTTTATTAGCAGCATCTAGTCCAAATCTTCACGTCTGCATTCTCCGTTTGGGAGGAATTTATGGGCCAGGGCGAGAATTAGTTAAAATTTTTGGACGTTGGGCTGGGAACACTCGTCCCGGTCTGGGGGAAGATGCTACTAATTGGGTGCATCTGGATGATGTTGTTGGGGGGTTAACTTTTGCTTTGGAAAATCGATTGCAGGGAATTTATAATTTAGTCGGGGATGTGTCGCTGTCGAGTCGCGAATTACTCGATCGCATTTTTGAAACTCACAATTTGCCGAAAGCTTCTTGGGATGGAAGTCCTAGCGTGCGACCTTATAATGCGAGGGTGTCGAATCAAAAGATTAAGGCGGCTGGTTATCAATTTATCCATCCTGAGATTAGGGAGTATTAATGGAGGAGTGAATTGCGTCATTGAAGGCGATCGTTCTTTGTTTGTGTTCGCAATTTACCAGGCGATCGCTCTTTGATTTATATCAAATCCGGTCAATCATTCACAATAATATTTTTGGAGGTCGATCGGTGCTGACCTTTGAGGAATTCCTCACTACAAACTTAATTATAATTATTGACGCAGACTCGCTCTTACTGACCGATCGAGTTAGAGAAACCAAGGGTGCTTCCGAGCTAATTGTAGATGCACCCTTGGTAAAAATTTTGGCTGGGATCATTTACAACCGCTGAAACAAATCCATCCGATAGCGTTTATGGTGACGTGCTAAATCTAGCATCAAAAAACGTTTGCGTGGGTCTCCAAGATGTTTCAAAAACTGTGTGGAATCTTGGATAAAGGTATCGTGAACAATCTCGCCATTCAAGATAAAACTTTCCACTGGGAACCGATATTGAACCATCAGCAGATAACCTCCCGGAAGTAAGCTGTCAATAATTTTTTGCTTGGTTTCGAGGAGGTCTTCCATTGTCAAATAACAGCCCACTTCTGAAAAGAGAATTAAATCAAACTTCTCTGTTGGGAACTGCTGGGGTATCTGCATCTTCTCAAACTGCACCTGTGGGAGATCGGCGCAGCGTTTTCGTGCTTCTTCTAATCCGAGCTCCGAACAATCTACAGAAAGCAATCTGTCACACTTGGGGGCGAGTTTCTGCGTCAGTACACCTATGGCACATCCAATTTCCAAAGCATTTTTGAATTGGACTTTTGGCAAAGCTCTGATAGTTGCTCGGAATTTACTGATTTCATAAAAACTCGATGTGTATCCCCAAGGATCGGGACTCCCTCGGTAGGTTTCATCAAAGAAACTGGATGGTACTGATTTCTGCTCTGAAGGCGTCATGGTGCATCTCTGTAAGTTAAATGACCTTTAAGTAAATATACCAAAAAACTCGAGCGCTTGCTTGCCTCTATTGGGGAATTTTAATTTGGCGTGCGATCGATATTGACACTTTTATATTTTCCCCTTAACCCAAGTTCTAAAAGATTTCAGCAAAGCAATTTCCCCTATCGTCTGAGTGCGATCGAAAAACCCCGCCATTTCTGCTACCGATACAAACGGAAAAGCCACACTGAATTCCCGCTCAATATATTCTCTCTCTACCAACTGATAAAATTTCAAAATTTCCCCATTATATATCCAGAGTTCCGGGACGCGAAGTGCGGAGTAAATGGCCAACTTATCAACTGAACTGCTGGTAATATCTATTTCAATTGCTAAGTCTGGCGGTGGGGCAGTTTCTAAATCTAGTTCTTGCCTGCCTCTAACTGCTGCTTCATTTTGGATATAATAACAGTTATCTGGTTCTATGCCTTTTTTGGCATTTTTGAGTTTGAGAGTAGTTGAGCCAGCACTTTTAATTTCTATGTCGAGTTCTTCTGCTAAAGCAAGGATGAAATTACCGAAATTGCTCTTGTAGTTCTCATGTTCAAATAGTGGCGCCATAATTTCCAGTCTCCCTTCATCGTAAGCTATGCGATAACCTCGCTTATCGCCTATTTCCTTGAGCAACGTTTCAAAGGTTGACCAGCTAATGTTTTCTAGCAGTGTTCTCTGTTCGGCTAAACTTGAAGTAGTAGCAATCATCTCAAAATCTCCTTGAGCTGAGAAAACTCTAGTTTTATTTTACCACAGAGCCAGATACTATCAAAAAGGTGGTGCTTTTTTTGAACCGCAGATGCAGACGGATTGACGCGGATGAACGCGGATGGAGAAAGGGCGATCGCACTTCACTTAGGTTGTGTTAAATCTTATTTGATGACACCGCTAATTCTTTCTCTTCTTCCCAAGACAGTGATATTTCAAGTTCTCCTGATGCTGTAAATGTTTGAGCTGCCAACAGGGCCGTCTCTAAATTTACACACATCCTGACGGAATAATTACCTTCTTGTCCGCCGACAACTAGCTTTTCTATTGCATCGGGTTTTGATGGATATACTAAATTATGGAAGCTAACGTTATCAAAAGTTACGTTAACAATATATTTCCCGGATTCACCGCCGCCAATGCTCATATAACACTCGTCATCTGCACCCAAGGTAACTAAAGTTTTAGTTTTCCCATTTAACTCGCGAATGGCTTGTTCTATTTGACTCCAAGTAGGACTTTCTATTAAGTCACCTTCGTCCTGGTTGCCAACCCAATTTTCTGCTGATAGGTTTAACACAAACATTATTGCCTCCTTCTCTTTGGGGGTGCGAGCGTTCTTTTTTTTTACCGCAGATAAACGCGGATGAAACACCGATGGCTGCGGATGAAAAAAAGGCAATCGCTAGATTAAATAATTATCTCGATAACGTTCCTGTGCCATTTGTCGTGCTTCAAATTCATTCCATTGCTGGATAGGTCGTAAAGTTTCTACAGTTGTCAATTCATCGGGAATTGGTGTACCTATTATTTGATTGATTACTTCGGCTATTACCCGACAACAGCTTTGTGGCCAACAGACTACTTGCTCCTCAGCAAATCTAATGACTATCCATCCTTTTTCTAAAAAGAGTTGATGGCGCTGATTTTCTTGGACAAGCACTTCGTAATTTTTAGGCTCACCAGTTTCATAGTGATAAGGTTTATCAATTGTTATATCAATACGTAAATTTGTTAACTTATCAAAATAAGAAATTTCAATACAGTAAGGTTGATAGGAATGGAATTTTTGGATGATTAAATTGTTATTAATTTTCTCTGGTAATAATTGCTGTAAGTTCTTATAAAATTTACTTTCAAGCCACTGAGACTTTGTACTGACAATTCTACCTTCAGGAGGGACGGTTTTTATGATAATACAGCACTTTGCGTGACTAAGAGGTACAGTAACAGCAGTGAGCAAAATAATTTCGGATTTGCTTACTTGAACATA